>JADLDX010000341.1 GCA_020846515.1 Pirellulaceae bacterium | reverse complement strand
TACCGATGTCTTGCAAACGATGGCACTGGGCGCACACCTTTTGAAAGGCCATGCGTCCTGATGCAATTTGAGCCTCTTTCAGCTCAGCCACTTTGCTTAGCTCGGGACGATAGCGTTCGATAACTTGCGCACGGTCGGCCGAGGCTGTGTTGAGCAGCTCTTTGAATCGCTCAGCCAGTGCCTTATTGGGGATGGCAAACAACTGCTGGCGCACGTTAGGGGCGATTTCAGCTTTGCTAATCTCTTTGCGTTCAATCGCGCTGGCGACGCGTTCCAGCAGGGACGAATAACGCATGATCGCACCCAGGACTTGACTCTTCAGAACAGGTGTCATGCGCGGCAATTCAGGTAGCAGGATCTTGATTGCCTGCTCCGAATCGTTCCATAAGAGTGACTCGGCCATCACCAATTGCTGCGACTCAACAGTCGTGGGCGCGATCAGTTCTTTAGCTAACGTGCTGACCTCTTCGGTCGGCAGAAAACGCGACCACTCGAGTTTAGCAATTTCGCCATCGGCTTTGGGCTGTGTGCTGGTGCGAATGTAGGTCATCAAGTCACTCTTCGACTTGTCATCCATTAGACTCAGCAGCGCGTCGGCCTGACTGCGACTGGGCAAACGCGACAGTGAGCTGATCCAGGCATTGCGCACGGCGCCAGGCGTGGAGAGCTTGCCGGTCAGTAGCGTTGTCAGCGACTGACGGAACGCAGCTTGATCGGCGCCGGCTGCGCCGCGGAGACTGCTGCTCCAGGCAGGGAGCACCATGGGCAGTACGCCGCCGGTTAGATCGTCGCCGAGTTTTCCAGCAAACAGCGCGGGACTATCGTTGCCCGCGGCTACCAGGCAGACGGCTCGAGTCAGCGGCTCGCTGGTTTTGCCCAGCACCTTGCTCAGCAGTTCGGCTTTGCCATCGATGGGCAGTTTCTCAGCCACCATGGCTAGGGCGAGTTGCACATAGGAGTCGTCTACGGGCAGTTGCTTGAGCAAAGCTGGATAATCAGAGGCTTGGCCGCTGGCAGCCACGAGATTGATGGCGTGCGCCAGGACTCGCGGGTGTTTATCGGCCAAGGCTTTCTTCAGGACATCCGTGGCCAATGATTGCAGGCGATTGAGGACATACAGAGCCAGCAATCGTCCTTCGGGCAACTTGCCTTCGATGGCTTGTGCCTGCAATGCCGGTACGGCGTCACGTTCGCCGCGTTCGATCAGCAATTGGCTGGCCATGCGGCGTTGCCAGGCGACAGGATGATCTAGTTGTTTGACCAGTTCAGTGGCCGACATCTTGCCTGGCAACTGCGTGGCTTTGGGCGCTGTCACCAGTTGACTGGCCGTGGGAACCAGTCGCCATATGCGACCGCGATCGCGACCGCTAGTCAAGTCGAGGTGCTTCTTGATGACTGGTGGTAAACTCTTGGGATGCTCGATGACTTCGCGATACATATCGGCGACATAAAGTGCGCCATCGGGGCCATCGCCCAACTGCACTGGGCGGAACCAAATGTCACTGGATCGCATCAGTTCGCTCTCGCTGTCGATGCGTTGACCGGACCAGAACAATCCCTTGGATGACATGCGTTTGCGGTGTACCAGATTGCTGCCTACGTCGCACACGATGGCCGTGTCATGTTCGGCGTCACCAAATCCCATTTCGCGATCCATGATGCAGGTGGCCGTAGCGCCGGTAAAATAACCGGCCGCGCGACCGCCGCCTTCGACGACACCAGGCACTGCACCGCTCATGCGCAAACGCGTGCGCACGAGGCGCCATGGTGCGACGGGACTAGCCCGATACCCTTCAGCTTGTGGTCCATCCTCAGCGATGCTGCGTCGCAAGCTGGGAATCGGCACATTGGCCGTATGACTGGACAGCCAACTGTCGAGGTTAATGATCTGTTGCAGGTGGTCGCTATTGCTGGTCGCAAACTTGTCGCCCCAACGATTGAAGCACATGCCGTGTTGACCGCCACCGCTGGCGGGCTCGAGATTTTTTGTCGTGGGATCCAGGGTGAAGTCTCGACCACGAAGAGCAATCGTTTTGTCGGCATCTGGCGTTTCGGGGCCACCCTTTAGATCAGCGCCGCTACTGCTGGTAGCACCTTGGATGTAGCCATCCACGGTCCAGCGCAGGCTATTAACCAAGCCTTGCACATTGCCGCGGCCAAAGCCTTCGTACCACACTTGCCGCGTGTCGCTGACACCATCGCCATTGGAATCGCCAAACCAAATTAGTTTCGGAGGTTCGGCGACTAGCACGCCGTTTTTCCAAGGCCAGATGGCGGTCGGCCAAGACAGTCCTTCGGCAAAGGTCGTGCGTTTGTCCATGCGGCCGTCGTGATCGACATCTTCCAATCGGGCAATGCTGCCTAGATGCTCGGTCTCTTGTTCGCTGTAGTCACGCATCTCGACCACAAACAGGAAGCCATCGCCGTTAAAGGCAAAGGCTACCGGATCGGTGACCAGAGGTTCAGCCGCGACCAATTCCACTCGAAAACCAGGTTGGACCTGAAAGCTTTTCAGCGCCTCGTCCACCGTCAACGGTTTGATGCGCGGTAATTCGGCTGAGTAGTCCGGTTCGGCCGCCGGGTTTTGTGCGACGGCGGTCGACGTTAAGCACAAGCACAGACCGCACAGTAGCAGTCGGCGACAGATCATCGAGTTCATAAACATCTTTTACTCACAGGGACAAAGCGTTCAAAATTCTGAAGTGCACCAACAAAATCGCAGCTTGAATGCACCGCCCATGCATTCATCGCCCATTGCCTGCACTGTTTTGGTTGTCTTTCAAATTTGACTGATTATCAAATCGGCTGGGATATCAGGTCCGTCGCGGGTCAGGCTTGATCCGTGTCGACCAATGGTCGACCAATGGTTGATCTTTAAGTTTGGTTTGTGGGATGCGTGTGAAGGTGGGATTGATGTACGGCAAAGGGGAGCGGTTGTCCTTGGATGCCGGCAATCAAGTTGCGAGCGGCGCGCTGCGCCATGGCGTTACGGGCACTAACTGTGGCGCTTCCGATATGTGGAAGCACGATGCAATTGGGAAGTTCGAGCAAAGGGTGATTCACCGGCAGCGGTTCGGGATCACATACATCCAAGCCGGCTGCGAATAGCTGTTGTTTCTTCAGGGCTGTCACGAGTGCCATTTGGTCGATGACCTCGCCGCGCGAAGTATTGACTAGCACTGTGTTGAGTTTGACTTTCGATAAAGCTTCGGCATTGATCAAGTGGCGAGTTTCGGGACTGAGTGACACGTGCACGCTAATCACATCGCTGTCTGATAATAATTCATCGAGCGCAACATGTCTGCCACCTAATTGCCGGTCGACATCGGGTTTGGGGCTGCGCGAGGTGTAGAGTAATTTCATTTGCCAGCCGTGAACAAGTCGCTCGGCGGTCGCTTGACCAATTCGCCCCATACCTACGATGCCCAGCGTCTTGCCGCGCAGGTCCATACCGATCCAACCAAGTGGCTCCCAAGTCTTCCATTGGCCATGGATTACTCCGTCGGCGGCTTCGCGCAGTCTGCGCGCGGCCGCCAGAATCAACGCCACAGCAATGTCTGCAGTGGCGTCGGTCAGTACGTCAGGCGTGTTGCCCACTGAAATGTCGCGTCGCTTGGCTTCGGTGACATCGATGTTGTTGTAACCCACCGCAAAGTTGCTGACCACGCGCAAGTTTGCTCCGGCTGCGTCGAAGACTTCGCTATCAATTCGATCGCTCAGCAACGACAGGATGCCTGCGCAGCCTTGGACGCCCTGCAACAATTCCTGACGCGTCGGTGGCATTGGCTTTTCGTGTACACGCATCTCGGCGACCCGGGCGATGGCTTCCAGGCCCATCGCCGGAATCTGACGTGTCACAAAAACCGTTGGTTTATCAGTGCTCATAACAAATGTTTCATGGAGAATAACCGGTCGGGATGTGTATCTCTCCCGCGTCTGTCAACGTTTCGCGATCGTTCAACTTTTCGATCGTTCAACTTTTCGATCGTTCAACAAAGTGCCGGCCACCGTCGATGGGTGGTTAAAACATATCTTCAGGGGCAACGATCTCAAGCAATTCGACAGCCGGTTCACTATTGCAATAGATCAGGGCAGTGCGTCCATAAGTCACATGGCCAACGTGAGTGCCAAAGTGGCTGGCTAGGTCGGGGCCGCATGTGACTTCCCACAATCCCAACAACTGCACGGCCCTCATCACGCCATGGTCAATCAACACCCGTCCCAACGGTGTGCGCTGGCTAATGATTTCGTCGCGGGCGGCCTTGTCGAGGGTCTCCAAAGCCAGGCGAACGATGCCGAACTGCACGACGCGGCGGTCGGTCTGCCGACGCAGTAAGATTTGACGGCTATAGTGCGTTTCGTTTTGCTGGACTTCTAGGACTTCCACATCAACTGGCGAATGATGTCTGTCTTCGACAGTCACAGTCATATGGCCAGTATGTGCCAGTAGCCGGCGATAGGCTACGGGCAACTGGCTGTGATGGCGCGCGGCAAAGCTGGCCAATTGCTCGCCATGACCATAGAACAAACCAACGAGCGTCTCGAGATCGGCCGTGGAGGGAGGTAAGCCACTCACGCCATCAGGCTCCGATATGAAATGAAACAGTTAAGGGCGTTCAAGATCGCCGGTGGCACACAGGCCCACCGGGTTCGGTTCCGGTAGTTCGCGTATTTCGGGCAGTGTATTTCGGGCAGCGTAGCTCGTTAGTTCGGGCAGGTGGGATGGTCCGATGGCGTGTTTAGCTTCGCGTGGGCATTGGCAGCGAACTGATCTGCGACAATGGCACGACGGCTGCCGGTGCTTCTGAGTTGCGTTCCAGAACCGTATCAACCAAGTAAATCATCAAGCGTTGCAGGGCCTCAGGTGCCACATCGCGGACTACCTCCAAGGCTCGTTGTTGATGTTTATCAATCAAGCGGTTGGCTTGGTCAAATGCTTTGGCTTGTCGATACAAGCGTTCAATGCGCCGCACGCGTTCAGCCGGCACCAATTCACAATCTGCACTCGCCAATCGCATCAGCTCGGCTTGATCTGCCGCATTCAAACTGGCAAGTGCCAAGGCCCACAGCACGGTTGGTCGACCACCCAGTACGTCGCCCCCACTGGCCAATTTGTTGTTCTGGTCGCCCTGCCAATCATTCAAATCATTCAAAATCTGGAAGGCAACGCCTAAGTTACGAGCGAACTGACGAATTGGTTCGACATACTCAGTGGCATCGCCCGCTAAACGCACGCCGGTATACAGTGCGGCTTCGAAGGCCGGGGCAGTCTTTAGTGCATAAATCTTCAAGGCATCCAAGGGCGACAGGCGACGGTCGCGCGCATCACGCCATAGTAACTCGGCCCCCTGCCCTTCCGCCAAGCGAATATGAGCATTGGCCAGGCAATCCATGATATCGGCCGCGCATTGAGCGCCCAGCGTCGCCGTTTCGCGACTGACCATGCGATAACCCAAGCCAATCAGGTAATCACCGACATTGATGGCCGTGGGTAAACCAAAGCGACGATGCATGGTTGGTTGGCCATAGCGAAAACCGTCATCGTCTTCGATATCGTCGTGTACCAGACTGGCCTTGTGGAACATTTCGATGCTCATGGCCGCACGTCGCACTGCATCGGGAAAACTATTGATCGAAGCGGCGCCTTCGTTGGTGGTACCACGACCACCGGTCAACGCATCGTAGGCGGCCAGAGTAATAAAGGGTCGACTATACTTGCCGCCGCGGCGCACAAAGTCATAGCCCAGGGCTTCGGTGGCAGCAATTGGATCGTTACCGCCCAAAAGATCAAATGCCTGAGCATCCGTTTGGCCGTTAGCCTGATCATGGGCATCGGAGCCATTCGCGGGGCCAATGGGCTTACTACCGCGTTGACGTACTGCCAGTCGATCGAATTGTTCGGGTTGGAACAGATCGTTGGCGGCGCGGAGCAGGTGCACATAGCTGCGCGTCTGTGCGGCCGCAGGTTCGGTCGTCAGGTTTTCGATCATGTCCATGACCCACGATTCGTCGACGCTTGTATTGCGGCAATCGCTGGACAAGAGTGGCACAGCCATGCATGGGATGCCGGCCAACAAGATTTTGTCGATGGCTTTCTCGAGCACGTTCAGGCAGGCCACGCCGACGATCGCATCAACATAACCGCTGACGATAATTTTCAAGACCACTGGCGAGCCTTCGGCGACCAATACCTTGTAGCCCATCTCTTCGGCGATCGTGCGGAAGTCGGCGATGCTGCAAGCGCCGCACTTTTTGCAATTCATGCCGAACTCATCGTAATCGGCTGGACAGCCTTCGGCATGCTTGAGGCAATGAGGTAGCAAGAACAGTCGACGGCTGGGCGGAATGGCGCCGATCTGGTCGCGCCAAAACTCACTCGATAGAACGACCATTACCCAGCCCAAATATCCTTCGGGCATTCCTTCTTGCTCGAGCAGTTGTCGAGCCACCGTTTCCATTTCGTCTTTCGTCAATGGATGGTTTTTATCCAAGCGTGCCGCAACTTCCACACATCGAGCGCGGATCTGCTCGCGGAGTTCTAATGATTCAGGCACAACCTTTAGATGGCTAGTCTTGCGGCGACCAATGGTGGTCGGCGGTTGAGTGGTACCGCTGGGGCTGGATGTTTGTGCGGTATCGGTAGGCGTAACAGTTGGTGTAACGGTCGACAACATGAACTCCTTTGAGGAGATTACTCATTCAGGCAGGTCTTGCCAAACATGAGGACGCTCGACGGCGATCCCTAGGGCAGCGGTGGCCGCAAGTATGGGATATAGCCGTTCGTGATACCAAAGCTTGGCGAAATAAAATCCTATCGGCCAACTGGTGCGGTGGTGGCCTTGTTCGACCGCCGCAACCATCCAGCGTAGGCCTCGCATTATAGTTGGTTTCAGGGTCGGGGTGCTACCACCACACGCCCAGAGGGCGTCCAGGGCAAAGCCGGTCTCGTCG
>JADLDX010000340.1 GCA_020846515.1 Pirellulaceae bacterium | reverse complement strand
CGAGCGCCTGATGCCAATTGGGCAAACCGGCCAGCGGGGAACACAATCGCGATTCGATATCGTTTGGCTGGCGCAGATCATCCAGCGGACAAGCGTCCTGAATGGTAAACGGCCCAATGGCGGTGCGTACCAATTCGGTCATGATGGCTACATTGTGCAGGTCGGCGGCGACGTCTCGGCCGATCGAGCGGACATACGTGCCACTGCCGCAATGAATATCCAAACTCCAGTCGGGGTATGCAAAGCTGAGTACCTGTAAGGCGTGAATCGCTACGGGGCGGGCTTCGGGGTCAAACTCTTGACCGCGTCGAGCCAGGTCATAAGCCCGCTGGCCCTGAATTTTGATCGCCGAGTAACGTGGCGGACGCTGGGCAATGGCCGGTCCGACCCAACGTTGGCAGGCGGCGTCCAGTTCGAGCCGGTTGGGTGAGGATAGATTCTCGTGGACTTCGATCTCGCCGTCGCGATCCAAGGTATCGCTGCTCTTGCCAAACTGGAACTGCGCGACGTAACGTTTGTCTAGCTCGTGCAATTGCTCGACCAGCCGCGTGGCCTCACCGATGGCGATCAATAACACGCCGGTTGCCAGCGGGTCGAGCGTGCCGGCATGGCCGACCTTGAGCCGACGATCGTGAGCGGCACGCTGCACGCGGTTGACACATTCTCGGCTCGAAATACCGGCTGGTTTATTGATGACCAGCAATCCTGAACGCACGTTTAGTTCCTAAAGGTATCTATGGGGGTTATCCAGAGACGCCAACTGTATCGGAATTCTTTGATTCTGTCACTTCCGGTGGGAAAGGTCTATAATCGGGGGGCTCCGAAAAGGGGTCAGGCCTATTTTCCATTGGCTCAAACCTACCCTCCATGGCGAAGTGTACCCTATGCCACGACTTGTTTATAAAAACGCGGTGCTGGCGCTATTGGTAGTCCTATATGTCTCTGGGGCCGCTCTACAGCAGGCAGGCGCGCAGACCGCTCGGCAGGTAACGATCAAGTGCCTCGACCAACTTGATCAGCCGTTAGCGGATGTCAGCGTTTCGGTTGTCTTACAGACCGGCGATAGAGATTCGCTGGGTGACACACCACGCGACCTGCCGGCTAACTTACCGGCTAACTCACCCAATGACTCTTCGGCTGACTTGTCTGCTGACAAGCCCACGGCGAGCGCACCAGCCGCAGTGTTTACTACTGATGCGCAAGGCGAAGTGACGATTGATACGCATCAGCTGAAATTGGCCAATCCCGATGCAGCTGTCACGCTCTATGGCTGGAAGCCTGGTTACCGCTTTTGCATGGTCAGCGTACAGAAGCAGGCCACGCTGCGTTTGTATCCGCAAGAAATGCGCACCTTTCAGATCTTGGATCATCAGGGTCAACCGGTGGCGGGGGCGGAAGTTGAGCTGTCGGCTTCACCAGCCTTGCGAGCCATTCCGTCATGGACCAGTCAAAGTCCGCGTGTGACTGACTCTATGGGCGTGGTGCGGTTGCCTGTCTCGGCCGAAGCTCTGGCAGCATCCATAACGGTGCGAACAAGCGCTGGTGTTTCCTTCAACGCCAGTCTTTTAAGCATCTCTTTTTTTCGCATGCTCGATCCACGAGATCTCACCGTCGTCCGTTTAACCGAAACGGGGCGATTGCAGGGTACGGTACCAGCCCAGTTGGCCAAGCAATATCGGCTGCAGTTGCAACTTGCGCCAGACATGTCCCGCCAGGGCCTCGGCAGAAGCTGGGCACTTGTTCGACCTGATATCCAGATTGACGCGAACGGACGATTTGATGTGCCTCACGTAAGTGCGGGCAAGTATTGGTTGACGATAGAACGACGCCTCCCCTTTACACCTGATTCACCTGAGGCAGCGGGGCAACCCGAGTCAAGTCAACTGCTGGACGGCCCGCGTGAGGTGTTGATCCAAGCCGGCCAGACGACCAGTCTTGAGTTGAAACAAGCCAGTGGAGCTCGCGTGACCGGTACTTTGGTGAGCACTGAGAGCGATGTTGATTATTCAAATCTGCGGGTTTCATTTAACCGAATAATATCGACCGGTGATTCAAGCAATAGAATGATGCAGGGAAGAACAGCCACGGCTGTCTGCAACGCACTTGGGCAATATCAAGCCGAACTTTTGCCGGGTGACTATGGTGTATCCCTTGATACTTCGAATGATTTTCAGCAACGTCAATCGCAGAACTTCATCGTGGGCCCCGGCGCTGCGACAGTTACGGTGGATGATGTGTCGATCATCAAGACCTCGCCCATTCAAGTGCGACTGGTCGATGCCTTCAGTCAAGATTTTCTCAGCACTCCCAACGGTCTTTTGAGTGTGGGAATGGTCGCCAAAGATGGTGAGCAGAAGTTTTGTGCGTTGACCGCGGATGGTTATGGACGTGCATATCTGTCTGCCCCACTGAACGAGATGGAGATTACGCTTCGCAACCTCAAACATCCTACGCTGAATTGCCGCCTGATCGATCGAGACCCCGGGAAAGATATGGAGTTGGTCATCGATCGTCAGACGCAAGGTCAAGAAGGCAATGTCCAGCTGCGTGGCCGAGTTGTGGATCCGTCAGGTGTGGGTTTAGCCGGCGTTCCGCTGCAATTGACATTGACCTACCACGCGATGCCCACTGGCCAAACGAGTGTCGTGCCGATGTCGATGTCGCGCTCGATTTTCGGACGGATGGTTACCCAAGCGGATGGTTCTATTTCGCTGCCACCGATGCAAGTGTTTAAAGCCACGACCTTGTCCAGATCGCTCGCACCCCAGATGGCCAATAGTAGCTTCAAAATCAAGTTTACCTTTCTGCTCACGGCCGACGGCGCAGTGGGTGAGGTGTCGAGCCGTCACGAAATAGAAGTCGATCCTGCGCGCTGGCAGTCGACTCCCGAGATCGTCTTTCCAGATATTGTCCTGCCCAAGCGGCCAGAGTTTCAAACAGTGGTGGGCAGGTTGACCGATCAGCAATCGCAACCGCTGGCCGGCAAGATCGTTTGGCTCTCGCACGACCTGAGCATGATCCGAGCCTTGACCGATCCGGACGGTCAAGTCCAGGTTGAGAAAGTAGCCGACCCAGCCTGGTTATTGTGCGAACAAGATTGGAGTGTGCGCCGGTTAGGTGACTTATCGAAACCCATCGAGCTTAAATCGCTCTCAGACCAAAAAACGGACTCTGCAACTGAAGTTGCGGCTGTGCCTGCACCTGCCAGCGCTTCTGAGTCAATTACTCTCAAAACCAGGCTATCGCTCGAGGAACGCCGCAAGCTGGCCAAGGAGCAGATTGACCAACTGCCCAACCAACAGAGGTTTGGGTTGTTGAGGACGTTGCCGCTAGATGCTTATTTGGATCCTGACAAGTACTTCCAAACGCTGCGACAGCGCAGAAACGATATAAGTGATTCTGTGCGTCTGAGCTTCATTGACTTCTGGAACAATCTCAGCGACGAACAGCTTGAGCAACTGGCCGAGGCTATGAGCGACGACAACAGTCGTGCAGCTGTCTATTGGATATTAGCTAACCGTCATCCTAGTCAGGCTGCTTATGAAAAGGTGGCGGAATTGCTGACTGTGCCTAAGTCGGCCGTACCAGGCATGTTGTTGGATGAAAACAGCGTTGATCTGTTCGGCAAGGTCCTGGTAAAGCTGCATCGCTACTCAGCCGTCGAACCATACTACGAAAAGATGCAGGCCTATATTCAT
>JADLDX010000339.1 GCA_020846515.1 Pirellulaceae bacterium | reverse complement strand
GTTTTTTCGGGGAGGGTGCCTGCGCCGCACAAGCGAGTCAGCAGCGAAGTACTTCATGCCGTGGTTAGCACGGGAGGCACCCTCCCCGACTGAGCTGACGCCAGGCGACCCTCCCACTGCTACGCAGCAGGAGGGTTAGTTCCGCTGCTGCGCAGCAGCTCGGGCAGAGGCGCATGCACTTCCATGCGTGCGCCGGAATGGGGCAGGGGGAACACCAGGCGTTTAGCATGTAACCAATATCCCGCGTCACCTGGTAAGCCGGGCTGCAAGCTCTTGGGAACGCCGCCGATGTCGTAGAGCGGATCGCCCACTAAGGGATGGCCAATGCTGGCCAGATGGATACGAATCTGATGCGGACGACCTGAATGCAGGTCAACTTCAAATAACGTGGTGTCGTCAGCACTGACTTCCAAGCGTCGAGCGATGCTCCAGGCAGGTTTGCCCTCAGGGTGCGCCGCGTGCACGCTGCCTAGTCTCGGATGACGCTGAATACCAATGGGTGTGCGAATATCGTAACTAGCCTGACCAGCGGGATATTGCGCGAGAGCCTGATACTGTTTTTCGATCGATGGCCAAGATCGTGTCAGCGTCGAAGCCGAATGCGAGTCTAGGGCAAACATCACCAGCCCAGAGGTGGCTCGGCCCAAGCGATGCAGCGGTCGGGCACTTGGGAAATCATTACGGACCAGACTCAGCAACGTGTTCACATAGAAACCGCCACCTGGAAGCGTTGGTAAGCCGCTCGGTTTGACAACCACCAATACGTGCTTGTCCTGGTAAGCGACCGCCACCTCGCGCGGTACATCTTCTTCAATCCATGCCGCGCGGTTCCAGATCAACACATCGCCAGACCGCAAGACTTCTTGGCCGTCAGCCGGCTTGCCTTGCAATAACACCTCGCCGGCGGCCAGTCGCGTTAACCACTGGGCAAGTGATGAATGGGAAAAGTGCTCGACAAGATACTCAAACGTCGTTCGTCCGATAGCTTCGGGGCCAAGTTGCTGTCGATAGCTGTAGCCCTGATTGAGCGTCACAGATGGACCGTCGGTCAGGCAACCGGCTTGGCCGATTGACGGTGCGTGCCTTCGAATGAATGGCCGCCTTGGCAACTCTTCGACTCGTCCCGCGACTTGTGCTCGACATGATCTTGCGGGCCGGTTTCAATCTTCTGCCGATGCACACGAACGTTGCCATGGCAATGTAAACATCGAATATCTTCGCCTTCACGAACCTCGGTCACCGCGACTTCGCACCAACGCCATTCCTTGGCGCCATCGATCTTGTATTTTCTCTTGACTTGACAGCGAGTCATCATGTCGCGGGCCATTGCACGTCATCCTAATCGAAGGTAATCGCTCGAAATGGCCTCAAGAAAAAATGGGGCAGGAATCCGAGCATGACTAAAGTCTAGCTGTTTTGTCGTTTTTTGTCACGGCCTATTGCCGCGTGGGTCCGGGCCTCTACGAACATGCAAGGCGCTGTATGCGAAATGAAATCATGGAAAATCGGTTATCCTGGACAAAAGCGATGTTGAAATTGCCATGAATTACTGGCAATCGCGCTGAGAATCATACCGGCAATAATGCTGTCAAATACTCGTTGATAACCAAGCATTTCGTCACGTCCGATTGGTCATGACGTCGAAATTTAACGGCCATAATCCCGAATCGGACGCGTCGAGAAGCTGTGTCGTACGCGTTCTTTATTCTTTTTCGGCGCGTAGCCCCAGTCCAGCGGCTGCAGCACCGCTCAAAAAAGCGCCTTCTACCCTCGATCCACTAGCCCAATCGCCGCAAGCGACCAGCGAGCGATCCAAATTGGTGACCACACGCTTGGAAACCGGTGAGTCATCCATGGGCATGGCGTAAAGCCAACGATGAGCTGTCCAAGACAACAGAACTGGCGGCTGCGTCACTGCCAACTCTCGCCAAAGAGCACTGAGCAATTGTTCAGCCACTATCGCTTTGTCGTCGGCCAAGTGCTCGCGTGTCCAGTCAGCCGTCGCGTGCAACACCAACGCTTCCGGCTCAATCGCTCGGCCAGGCTTAGTATTATTCCGCGAAACCCAGCGGACCGGGCCGCTGTTGATAAACGCACCACACCATTGATCGGTGATCGGCGACGACAATGTGGCCATTACCGCCCAGGCCGGATGGAATTGACGCACACGTAGCTGAGCAACGAACTGTTGATCATCGGCCATGCCCCCCTCAGCTAAGATTCCTTCAGTGACCAATCCTTCAGTGACCACTCCCTCAGAGACAGCAGCAGGGGCCACTAACTCTGCGGCTTGCGGCGCAGGAATAGCCAAGATGACTTGATCGTATTTCCCCAACTCAGCTTGATTTTCGTCCAGTACCGACCACGCTCGTCCATTGCGTACCAGCCGCGCCACTTGTATGCCATAGCGAACATCCACGGATTGAAGCAAATGCTTGCCCAACACGTTCATTCCCGGCACGCCGACAAAACGCTCGACTTCGGAAACTCCCTTATGATGTCCGTTTTCATAGATAGCCACCTTGCCAGGCCAGGGAGCCACCAGGCCGCTTTGTATCCAACTGGAAACGTAGCGACGAAAACGTGGATCGCGACAGGTAAAATACTGCGCACCATGATCGAAGTCGGCATGCGTATCATGACGCGTTGAAAGTCGGCCGCTGGCACCGCGACTTTTCTCGAAAACGGTGACTGTATAACCTCGATCGTGCAAGCATCGCGCCGCAAAACTGCCGGCCAGTCCTGCACCAATCACCGCGATCTTGGGTGGTTGCCAAAGTGGACTTCCCGAAGTTCGTCGCGAATACTCTTCAACATTTAAACGCTGGGCATGTTCGGCAGTTGGCCGTGTTCGTACAGTCCCATAGATCGGTTCTTCAGGCGTGAATGGACGATCGAATTGACCTAGACACCACAGCAGACCGCCATAAGAAGCCTGGTCGCGTCCGTCCAAAGCATAGCGATGATTTAAATCCAATAGCAATCGCAAACACTCGCGTGGATCTTCGCACCAACCCAAAAGCGCTTTACCCCAGGTCATACGCAAGTTGTTATGCAACTCGCCATAGATCAAGAGCGACTTTTGCGCAGCATTCCACAGAGCATCATGCGTCTGTCCGCGAGCCAACTCCTCCCAACCGTAGATTTGTTCGCGTTTGTCAGCTCGATGAACAGCCAACGTCTGTTGTGCCCAAGCTGGCAAGGCACTCCAGCGCGCATGATCAGGCCGAAAGAAGCAAAAACTGTAGGCCAGCTCGCGCCATATTAAAAGCTCATCCAGGTACTTCTCCGCACCTTCACTCTTTTGCTCGAAGGCCTCGCGCGCTATTCTCAGCGGTGATACCATGCCGTAGTGCAAATAGGCCGACATGCGACTGGAACCGGCCTTCAAGGGATCGTTTCGATCTTTGGCATACCGTCGCAGTTTCACTCGTTCAAACGCTGACCATCGCGCGTAACCGGCCATACTGCCGCCGCGCGTATCCTCGATCGGACCTAGCGTGTGATCAATTTCACAATCGGCGACCCAATCGGCAATGGGCCTGCTCCGCAGGTCAACACTTGTCCAAGCCAGCGTGTTCAAGTCGACGGGCACTGGTAGTCGATCGATGACAGGCCAAGATCGGCCAATTCGCTGCTTATACAAGGCTCGAGTGTGGTCACGATAGGCAAACGCGCGATCAAAGGCTTGGCCGGTCAGTTGCATCGGCACGACACAAGCCGTGTCGACAGCCACAATTGGACAACGACTGGATAGTACCGCCGCTCGCACGAATTTGCGATGTGGATCCGTCGGCATGTCCTCCACGACCAACCAGGCTGCGCGGGCCATCAAGTCTCGCAGCGGCTTAAACCCTGTGGGCTGATTGGCACGCTGTTCGATGTGCAAGGCATACGCAATGCCTTTTGCCTGGCATTGCCGAGCCACATCAGCTGCCCCTTCGAGAATAAACGTATGATGTCGATCCGACGCATACTCGTATCGCTCCGATACGCCTTGGTAGACCAGCAATGGCAATTGTAATTCGTTGGCTAAGTGACAAGCCACGTCCAGTGCGGGATTCTCGTCGGTCCGCATAGCCGTTTGCATCCAATACAGGACAAACTGCCCAGCCACCTGCGAGGGTGCTTTGAGGTTTCGGCTGCGTTCTAACAAGTGGACCGGTAGCAAATTGTCTAGCGAAATCGTCATTGAGTCTTCATCGTCACGAGGCTTCCATCTGCGTTCATCCGCTCACTGCGCTGAGCTCTAACCGGTGGTTTAGCCGATTAGTTAACGGATACTTGGAGCGAGTAGACGGAGGGCTGGCTTTTCAAGTGGGCAGTATCGCAGGCCTGGCCATTTGTGGCAATTGAGTCCACGATCCGGAAAAGGGTTTTGGCCCATGAATCCCAACGCTGGCAAACGAATGGGGGCAAGCGAATGAGAACGATGCCGCCGACGCTTTGTGATCGCCCGCTCGCGTCAGTTGTGACTGGGCACACCGGTAACGCCCGTTTATATTACATCTGGCTTGGCAATCGCAATTTTCCAGGAGCGTGTATATGGTTTCCCAGAAAACAGAAGACGTCGTGCGACGTGCAACGCAAGTGTACGAAGAGAAACTGCGTGATAAGCTTGAGCGATCGAATATGAATGATTTCGTGGCCATCGAGCCCGACTCAGGCGAGTATTTTTTTGGCAAGACGTTGAGTGAGGCTATTCAGGCATCGCGTACCGCCCACCCGGACCGTTTGGCATTTGCCATGCGAGTCGGTCATAGTACGGCGGTTCAAATTGGAGTCTTGAATTCGTGAATGGTCTTGTCGATGAATTCGGGCGCGCGTTGCTTGCTCTGAAGATCCGTTCAACTGGCAAAGAAGCTCCCCTTGAAATCACCGTGTGGGTCGACACGGCGTTCAACGGCGAACTGGTCGTCCCGCGAGCAATGATTGAGTCTCTCGGCCTGGAGCAAAGTGGAGGCATCCGCGCTAGACTTGCCGATGGAAACGAGGTCACACTAGAGTCGTTTACGTGTAACTTGGACTGGTTTGGTATTCAACGCAATGTGGAAGTCATCGCGAACAATGGTCAGCTGCCACTGCTGGGAATCGGCCTATTGATCGGCCATCGGTTGGTGGTGGACTACAAGAATCTGACCGTCAGTGTCGAATAGAATAAGCAACGTTGGCCTTTGTTGGCGAACGACCGGCTTGATAGCTGCCGGTCATGCTTCCGGGGCACAAGGCCCACGGTGAGTTCAGGTCGCATCGCAATTACTTTACATATCAAGTATTCACAAATGGCGTAGGCCTACGCGAGAAGATCGCTGATCACGTGGCCATGCACATCGGTCAGCCGATGGTCTCGACCGCCGTAACGGAATGTTAAACGGGTATGGTCCAGCCCCATTTGATGCAGGATGGTGGCGTGCAGATCGTGCACCGTGAGTGGATTGACGATCGCGTCGGCACCGAACTCGTCCGTTTCACCATAAGCCATGCCGGCCTTGAAGCCACCGCCGGCCATGAACACGCTAAAGCCACTGACGTGGTGATCGCGGCCCACGTTTTTTGAAATGGCTGGCGTATGCGGTGTGCGTCCCATCTCGCCGGCCCAAAGCACAATGGTCTCATCCAATAGACCGCGCTGCGCCAAGTCAATGATCAGCGCGGCCACCGACTGCTCAGTCACTCTTGCATTCTTTTCGTGATTGGTCTTCAGTTGACTGTGCTGATCCCAGGGTGAATTGTTACCGTCGAAACTCGGGCAAGTGATCTCGACGAAACGCACGCCGGCTTCCACCAGACGTCTGGCCCGCAGCGCCTGGCTGGCGTAATACCGTTGATGCTCGTCAGCGGAGTCGATGCCGTAAAGCGTTTGAATATGTGCTGGCTCGCGGCTAATATCGGCGATATCGGGCACCGTACTCTGCATGCGAAAGGCCGTCTCGTAGTTGGCGATGGCCGCTTCAATAGTCTGTGCGTCGGAGGTCTGCGCGCCGAACTGTCGGTTGGCTTGGGCCAACACAGCTAACTTCTTGCGTTGCAGTGAGGCGGAGTCCTGCGGTGCAATGTTGTCTACCGGTATGCCCTTGGCCCGCATGATCGTCGCCTGGTGGCTGGCCGGCAAAAACGAACTGCCAAAGTTCTCTAATCCGCCGTTGGGGACCCAATCGTTGTTCAGCAATACATAGGCCGGTAGGTTTTGATTCTCAGTACCCAAGCCATAAGAAATCCAAGCGCCCAGGCTGGGCGCTTGCCCGATGCTCCGGCCCGTATGCAACAGCAAATTCGACTGACCATGCAAGGGCAGTTCACCAACCATCGATCGCACCACACACAATCGATCGGCCACACCCGCCAGATGTGGAAACAGATCACTGACCCATAATCCACTTTCACCGCGCTGCTTGAACTCCCATGGGCACCCCAGCCACACGCGTCCGGCATCCGACTGAGACCGCTTCGACACCCAGCGCGCACCGATCTTGACGCCTTGATGCTTCTTGAGCATCGGTTTGTAGTCGAACGTGTCGACATGACTGGGACCACCATCCATGAAGCAAAAAATAATGTTCTTGGCTTTAGGCGGAAAATGAGTCGCAGCCGAGCTATTCTGTGCAGCCAGTCCGCTCAAGGCCAACATGCCGAAACCAGTCGATGATTGTTTCAGCCAATCGCGACGACTGGTTGGCGCCGGCAAAGAACCAGGGCACTGACAATGTTGAGCATTCATAGTTTGTACCACCCAGGCGAACTTTCCAATTGACCTTAAACCCGGGCTAAACCGGACGCTAGCGCGTGCCGGCTGATCAGCCGCAGGGCGCTAGCCCACGGTTGTCAACCCACATCAAGTTAAACCGGACGCTAGCGCGTGCCGGCTGATTAGCCGCAGGGCGCTAGCCCACGGTTGACGATCCACATTAAGTTAAACCGGACGCTAGCGCGCTTGCGGCTGATCACCGATAATAAATGAACTCCTGGGTATTGAAGATAGCATGGGCGACTTGGGTCCAGACGGCCGTTTCGGACAATACATCGGATTCGGTAGCTAGTTCTGCAGCGAATTGTTGCCATGCCTGCCGCTGGTCAGCTTGAGGCAGTCGCGCATAAGCTTGGATAAACATGGCGTCGAGCCGTTGTGCGATCGATGCGTGGCCTTGTCGAACTAATCGCTCTGCCCAGTGCTCGGCCAGTTGGCTAACCAGTGGATCGTTCATCAACTGCAAGGCTTGACTGGGTACACTAGTCACATTGCGCTTGCCGCTGGGCAATTTCAAGTCGGGCAAATCGAAGGTGGTCAGAAATTTAGGCGGAGCCATGATGGACATAGTCAAATAGAGTGAACGCCGTCCATGACCGTCTACAGGACCAGAGAACAGCCGTTTCGCAGCGTCTTCCACCAAGCGCGGCGGGTTAATGGGGCGACCATAAAGCTGTGGATCTAGCCGACCGGAAACCGCGAGCAAGCTATCGCGGATCGCTTCCGCTTCTAAGCGCCTGGTCGCATAGTGGTGTCGAAGTCGATTGCCTGGATCGCGTTTGGCAGCCTCCGGCGATACCTGGCTGGACTGGCGGAACGCTTGCGACATCACTAATTGCCGCACCAAGCGCTTGGTCGACCAGCCTTGACGCATAAAGTCGCGCGCCAACCAATCGAGCAACTCGGGATGCGATGGTTGATCACCAAGGCGTCCAAAGTCATCTGGCGTACTGACCAGCCCCACGCCAAACATCCATTGCCATAGACGATTCACATACACGCGCGACGTCAACGGATGCGATGGCTCCAGCAGCGATTCAGCCAGTTCCAAGCGACCACTGCCCGTACTCGCGGCCACGCGATCTGCACTCCGGGCTGGGCTGGCAGTTCCCGTGTTCTCGGTTGCGTCTGGCTGAGTGGCAGCAAACATCGACAGAGAGCCTGGTGGGACGAGTTCGCCCATAGCGTCGACATTGCCACGAACATTAAAGTAGATGCCTGCTTTGGCCATCAAGCGTTCGTCCATGCTGTTGACCGTCCGCGGGAACTGAATCGATTGCTCGATCGAGCGATACTCGTTTAGCAATACGGACAGCGAACTTCCCGCGACAGCCTGGTTGGTCAGCAAACCATTATCCAACAGCCAATTAACGATCAGGACATCGCCATCACGCGGCTCGCCTCGGCACCAACGATCCACAGCGCTTTTCAGCCACTGCACCAGTCTCGTTTCCATGCTGCTGCGATCGGTAACCGCTGGCGCGTCGGCATCCCATAACGTTACGAATGCATCCAGCGTATCAACCGTAGCACCCGGTGCATCATGCGTCACGATGCCAGTGATGCTGAGCCAACTGCGTTTGTCGAAGCCCGGGTCGGTGTGTGGCAGGCCGGCGGCCAAACCTGTACGCGGCGGAAAGTTTGCGTTCAGTGAAGCCGTCGCAAAGTCGACTGTCACGCGTGTGACACCGTTCTTGAGGCCAGCGTCTGCGTAGCTTCGCCAAGTGGGTTGCGGTAGATTAAAGAATGCCACCGTTTCATTCTGAAAGCTGTTTTCGTCCAGCACGAGCGAGCCGCTGTATTGGCCGCCCGCCAAAGACAGGCTGGTAATCTTTCCCGGTACGGTGTGCTGAGGTGGCATGCGCAAAACGCCCGGCAGCTTCGACGAGAGCGCATGCGTGTGATAGCCGCGCGGTAGCAAACGTGAAATCACTGGCGCGCCTTCGAGCGCAACGAGCGGCGTTCCTTCTTCCACCCAGCCCGATTGCATGCCATCACCTTCGATGACCCAACCTGCAGGTAGTTCGGGAGTCTTAAAGTCGGCTAATATTTCGAACCGGCCATTTTGTTCTATGCGCGCAGCGCGGGCTGCGCGATACTCTTCCACCAGCGATTTCCATAAGGCCGTTACATCCGCATTTTCTTGTAGCAACTTGCTCAGCGGATAAGCGATATCGGCGACGGAGAGTTGCGGTGGCTTTTCGGCTTTCAACATACTGCTGACAATGGACCGCAATCGATCAGAGGTGAACGCCGCGCGGGACCATTGGTCAGCGAGCGCTTGGCGAATCGCGTCGCGCAGTCCGCGTAGTTTGGCGATGGCCGCGACATTCTTTTGAGGTGCGTCCGCTGGGCGGCTCACCCAACGCGGCGTCATGAAGACTGCACCTAGCGCGTAATAATCGCGTTGAGACACCGCTTCGCGTTTATGATCATGGCAACGGGCACATGATACCGTGGTGGCCAGAAAGACTTTTGAAAAGGCATCTACTTTGTTGTTAACCATC
>JADLDX010000338.1 GCA_020846515.1 Pirellulaceae bacterium | reverse complement strand
TTATTTAACTCTTTTAAAATGCCGAGCCCCTAAGATTGGCCAGCAGTTGTCCGCTCGCAGTACCGTTAGCACCGGCTATAGCGACAATGCAACTAAGTTGGCCGCAAAGAGTAAGGCGCGCCGCACGACACTACCACATCAGCTTGCCTAAGTGGCATACCGCGCACGGTAGCCAGCGGATTGTAGCGATCGAATCACCTATTTAGCCAACGTAGGTTTGTTTCAAATCGCGAGTAATGGCCGACGAAGAAACGCTAGCGGGTGGAGCGCTGCGCCTGCTGATTTCGCTTCTCAATCGGAATCGCTGGACGATGCTGCATTGGGACGGCTCAAAACTATATGACCCCGAGGGGCATCATTTCCATGGATGGAAGGCGAAATACACTAACGGATTGTGCAGCCAGCGACGCGCAGCACATGCGGCATCGTTTGCCTCCGCGGCGTCCCATACCAGAATTTAGTGAGCTGGTACTCGCCTGCTGTTTTCATCCGCTCAAAACGCTGGCATTCGGGACGATAACGTCGTTGGTGTTTGCCGGGCTGGCATGTATGTTAATCTACCCGACCTATGAAGCAGAGAGCTTTGTCAGAGTCAGGCAACATCAAGATGTCGTCTTTGCCCCGCAGTCATCCAGGGCAGATGACTTGGCGTTCGTTCGAGCTCAGGAACAGTTGGCACTTTCTCCACAGGTTGTGTCATCTGCACTGGGCGGTGTCCAATTAGAATCTTGGCAGCAGTTCATTCCGCACCGCGCCCCTAGCGATTGGCTGAAAAGTCTGGTTCGGGTCGACATGCAATCAGGCTCTGAAGTGCTGAGTATTGCCGCCAAGCATCCTGTGCCGCAAGTCGCACAGGCGATTTCTAACGCAATGACCGATGCCTATATGGCGGAAATAACGGAACGACTGGTGTCGGATCAGGGTCGCCGCATCACCGAACTCGAACGAGCTGCCCAGGACGCAGAACAGCACGTGGACGGGTTGTGGGCGGAATTGAACGAAGTAGCTATAAAAATTGGCTCGGAAAACTCTCAATCGCTAACCATACGAGACGAGATCCAACTGCAAGCCTACCGAGACTATGCGCAGCAACTGAGAGCTGCCCAAATTCGCGGACATGAACTCGCCAGCCAGCTCGAAGAAGCTCGGAACCTAGCCAATGCACAGGCGGTCCAATCGCGTGAGCAAGACATTGAAGCGGGAATCCAAGCCGCTCCAGAAGTGATCAGCGCCCAGGACCGCGTGGCAGTGCTCGAAGACCAACTGCGTCAAATGCGTGAGATCGTCGCGCACGAGGACTCGCCCAGGCTCAAACGCCTGTCGGCTGACCGCGATTTCTATGCAAGCGAATTGGTTACAGTCATTCAGCTGGTTGGTCCGCGGGTACAAGCACAAGTACTGGAGCAGACGCGAGGAGCAGCGCAAACAAGTCTCACTCAATTGCAAAAGCAGATCGAACTCAACGAATCTGAAAAGGAGTTCTTGCGCAATCGTTTAGCGGACATCGATACCAGCACCCTCAGAGGGGGTGAGCAGACGGGCCTCCAGTTGGACGTCAAGCGGCACGCCGTCGATCGCCAAGCTCGCTTGGCTGATGGTCTGTGGCAGTCGCTGGAAGAATTGAAAATCGAGCGTCAATCGCAACCTCGAGTCCAGTTGATGCAGCTGGCGAATCTCCCCGACTCAGCCAGTCATGCCAAGCAGCTAAAAGCCGTTGGCGCGGTAGTCGCCGTGTGCTGGATTATCATTGTTCTCGGGACAGGCTATGTTGAATGGCGTAGTTGCACGATTCGCCACACCGCCGATATTGTCGAGAATTCTTGCTTCCCAGTTTTCGGTGACGTTGAACCGTCTGCCAACCGCTTCGCGCGTCGCCCGCAGCTGCGTCACATGTCTGGCGCCCAAGAGGCCGTTTCACAAATGTTACTCTCTACCAAACAGGGCGTGGGCATTCCCTCTTTAATCGTTACCAGTGCAACGCAGCATGAACCACGCCATAAATTGGCGCGCGATGTGGCAAGCGCCTTTGCCGCTTTACACCACAAGACTCTATTGGTTGACCTCGACCCCACCGACAATCGACTCGCTCGCGAACTAGGGTGCGCAGACTCGCCGGGACTGTTGGAGATCTGCAATCGAAAACTAGCAACAAAGACTTTCATTCGCAAGTCGCAACAGGGGGTCGATGTCTTGCCTCTGGGGGCTACCCATGGAAATTCTGTACGAATTGATCCAGCGAGATTTGCCGAAGTCCTGAAAGAATTGCAGCACGACTACGAAGCCATTGTAGCGGTGGGACCATCGCTCCTGGACTATGCCGAAGGGCTAATCCATGCGGCTCAGCTCGACCAGCTACTGCTCACGGTCGGCGGTGGAAAAAGCCATTGGAATGAACTTGCCAAAGCCGAGCAGGCCGCTCTGCGGGCCGGCCTTTGCTGCGTTGGAACTGCCGTGAATTGTGAACAACGCGGTCAAACCATCCAGCTGACAGCTTACGACGTCGACTCGCAGCAACGCCAGCACATATCCAATGATGAGAGTAGCGAGTCAGACATACGGAATGATCTGTCCGCCATCGAGAACGAGATACGTCAAGCCATGACGGAGCAGTCGCAACTGCCACAAGTGGACGCAATCTAGGAATCTATAGCTATGAGTTCTGCCCAGAACACATCAACTCGAACCACCCCCACGACTCGCGCACCGCAGCGTGCTCGGCTAAAATTCTATCGCTCAGTCATCGCCCCGAAGCTGAACTCTGTTGACACGGAGAAGTCCATAGAGCGAACAAGCGTTGACGTCGCTCCGTACTTTAATTACAAGCCTTGGGTCGACCGTGCTATCACCGCAACGCTGATGGTTGTGGCACTCCCCGTCATGGCCATCGTCGGTTTGGCCATTCTGGCAAAGGACGGACGCCCAGTGTTCTACCGCCAAACTCGAGTTGGTAAAAACGGGCGATTGTTTCGGATTTGGAAATTTCGCACAATGCAGCGAGATGCCGAGAGCCGGACCGGTGCCGTATGGAGCTGTGCCTCGGATCCTCGCGTTACTCAATTGGGTCAGTGGCTAAGGAGTTCTCATCTGGACGAACTGCCCCAGTTCTTCAATGTACTGGCCGGTGACATGAACCTGATTGGGCCCCGGCCGGAACGACCTGAATTTGTGAGTGAACTTGCGCGCGAGTTGCCTTTTTACTTAGAACGCATCAAAGTTGCGCCCGGCATCACTGGCCTCGCACAAATCCGAAACGGCTACGACCACTCAGTCGCCGACGTACGCAATAAAGTGCTGATCGATCTTGAGTATCTGCGATCCACCAGCTTCTGTGCAGACATGAAACTGCTCGCGCAGACCTGCCTCTATATCGTCGACCACCTCCGGGAAAATCGCTCTATTGGCAATCCCAATCAGCATATTGCCGATGAAAAAATTGTGATTGCAGCTTTTGTTGGACCGAAAACGGTCGCCGGCCCGCCTAAGCGAGAGTTGGTGATTCGCACAGCGTCGAGCATAGAGCGATCGGCACCCATCGCAATCTTCATCGATGATCAAATCAATGCGCTAGCGGCACAAAATCTATTGGGGAATGACATGGAAGAATGCGCCTAGTGCCAACCCAGCAATTCAAAATTTGGCGTTTGCAAGCCTTGCTCGGCTTGATGGACCAATTGGGCTGTCTCTTTGGCTGTCACGTAGAAGTACTCGAACTCACGGCGCAATGATTCTCGACGTAGGCATTCGTGAAAGCCGCGCATCGACTCGCCGAGCAAAACCTCCGAGTTCTTTTCCTGAGCACCGTGGGTATGCACCTTAATAAAAATCCAGTTCGGTTGACCTTTGACTATCACTTGGGCGCGAATCCAGTTGGCCAACCGTTGCTCCGACGGAGGTTGGGAACCGGCGATGTTGCCGTTTTCGATGGATATTTTCCCCAACAATGGACTCGTAACGACGAGCGGACCTTGGATCATCAACAGACTATCTTCCGGAGGAAGCGCATGAACGGCCGCCGCAATGCCCGTGTCATGGGATTTTGGCTTGGCGGGATCGTCGACTGCATAGTAGATACTATTGATAGTTCGCGTTTGGGCGGCATGCGGTGCTGCAGGCATCGTAAAGTCTGCATAACAACCTGTTTGGCGAAGCACGGTGATTTCATTGTTGACCCCGCACCAACGCCCCTTGGGATCCGAATTGTCCAATGCCCAATTGCCGTGTATAAACCCGTAGCGCAGCGTGCCACTGGCGTCCTTCGAGAGCAGACCGTGTCGCTGGTGTAGGGCTTGCACCGCCGCGACCAACCGCTGAGTCAAATGCTCAGGATTATCATTGTCATGGTGAAGATGGATCTCGACATCTCCGAAGCCTGACCGCGTAAGTGCTGCGATCTGCTCCATCAAACGGGGATCGTAGACCTCGATGGGACAGAAAAAAGTGTGTTGAGGCGGCCTGCCGCGCGAATCGGCGATCCCAGCCACGGAGGGCCGATAGTCATTCATCCATCGAGAAACGCGCGTCTGCTGCTGGGAGAAGGGTGCTGCCCCCCAATCGGCTTCGAAGTGATCAGCCATACACACGAATAGATGGGTGAAAGGCGGGAGTGGCCGGCAGCCAGCCAGCAGCGCTTTCGAAAAAATACTGGGCGTCAACCCTCGTAATAGCATGACGTTACTTTAGAGCTTCATTTTCAGGCGGACTGCGCAAAGCGACAGTCTACTCTTGCGCGGGCCGCGTTCCAAGCACTGGCAGTGAGGTAGGCCGTGGCGTTGGATTCCAAACAACTTGGTTCGCATCCACCAGCCACTGAAAGAAACCGGTCAAAATCGCCAAATTCATAACCAAAAATGAGGAGGCCGTACGCGCGAAGCGCGCGATAGGCCCGCAGTTTGGAGCAAAGAGACCGATCACCGCCAGCAAATAGGCGGTTCCTTGAATCCAAAGTAGCCGCTGATAGCCTGGCATTACCAGTAGGCCCACATTGCACGCCAGGATTAAAATCAACAGGAACGGGCACATCCAACGCAGCAACTTGTGGGAAACAAACGCAGCAGCCTGATAGATATGTTGCACACTTAGTAGCCCGCTCAGTACGGACAGAGATTGAAAGCCTCCTGCGCCAATGCGGCATCGACGCCGGAACTCTGTTCTTAAACCACCACTGCTGACGGCGTAAGCCAAAGCGGATTCGTCTAAGACGAACTTGCAACGGTGGTTTAGGTGAGCCAACATCGGCAGCACCATATCGTCGTTGATCGTCGGTCGTTGCGGCGCACCAAACAGTTTACGTCGCATGGCGTAGATTGCTCCGCTGACGCCCAGCACTAGCCCCAGTTCAGCCTCAGCCAGCCGAACCATCATTTCGCTCCGCCAATACAGCGATTCCGACTCACACCCCAATTCGTCAAGAATTGCAACTTTGCCAGCAACGATTCCAATGGCTGGGTCGACAAAATGTTTCGCCAAGCGGCGAATCGCCATGGTTTCAAACTGAGTTGATGCGTCCGTAAGGACTATAACTTCGCTGCTGACATTTTCTACAGCGGCAACCAACGTGCACGTTTTACCGCGCCGTTGTTCGAATGGAACGACAGACACATTCGCTTGGCCAAACTCACAGACCAATCGAACTGTGTCATCTGAACTACCATCCGAAGCGATAAGAATTTGCAAGCGTTCAGCCGGATAATCGCAATCGAGCAAATTCTGTATTCGCTGGCGTATTTGCTCTCCTGCATTGTAGGCAGCGATCAGCACCGTAACATTGGGCAGTTCCGTTTCCGTAGGTTCGACGTTAAAGAGAACCGGTTGACCTGCGTTCGCAGCCCAGCGACGAGCGATGCGTGCTGAGGCAAATATCAATAGCGGATAGCCGGCATAGCTATAGCAAACGCCTGCCAACGATGTCCAAAGTACAATCGTTAGAACTGTAACCACGCTTAGCCCCTGCGGTCGCCAGATATACTAGTCAGATGAAACGGACGGCGGTTGGATCAATCCAATGATCGGCGTGCGCATGGCGCATGCGCTACCGCTATTGCCGGCAATGCGCATCAGTTTCGGATTTGCTGCGGGTTTTTACGCCAATTCCGACGTTGATGAGGCAAGGAGTTCTGCACCTGCGGTCTGCTTCAGATGGCTGGAGAGCATTTAGGATGTTGGACAATTGCTCGGCTTGAGTGGCACGGGAATACCGATAGCTATATTCGCTATCTCCAGAAGCTACCTGGCCACAC
>JADLDX010000337.1 GCA_020846515.1 Pirellulaceae bacterium | reverse complement strand
CTTGCAAACCTAACGAGTTACGCACGAGTTTCTCCCCAAGCAACAAGGCCAGCCCATATTAATTGCGATTCAGCACATCATTCTTCCAAAGCTCTTCGGCTTTGACAGCGATCACTGAAGTTGTGTGCAGCAGAATCTTCGTTATACAGCATCGCGATCCGGAAGCAACCACCTCTCCGATGGGTGCGACCATGGACAACTGCTGAAATCTTATGGAAAGCAATCTGCGTGCCAACCATGACTGGGAGTATCTACCAACCACGGCGTGAGTTCTCCAGACCACACCTAACTTAGTTCATCGTCTTCAAACAACTTCTCACTTTGCAAAAAACGCATGAACCTCAAAGACATTCTGTTTCGCGCGTTAGATCCCCATCGATACTGTCCGCAGGTTTAGCAAGTCGGGTGTGGCAGAGGGCTAATCTGACTATTGCACGTTGCGCCTTGAACCAGGGATCTTATAGATCAGCTTTGGGTGGAATGACCGGAGCAGCGTGTGTCAGTGCTCCCTTGATCTTCAGCTTGCGCCGATACACGCGTTCTCCACAGGTGACAAACAACGTGTCAAAGTCCGTCCCGCCAAAGGCCACGCCGGAAATGGATGCCGAAGATGGTTTACTGAGTATCAGATTCGTGCGGCCGAGTTGGTCAAGTACTTGAATGCCTAGCTTGGTGGCTACAAATAATCTGCCAGCCGTATCGATGGCCATACTGCTCGCTCCGGCGGCGCCTTCGCCGGGTGGTGCGTGAAGGTATCCCAACGGTTGACGGAATTCCAATTCACCGTCGGGCTTCGCGCGAAAATGGTAGGTCACGGAAGCATCCGCCGACGATAGATGCAGAAACGCCTGGTCAGCCGTGGGGCATAAGCCCATCGGAGCTGGGGTCAATTCATCGACCTTGCGCCGGTTGCCAGCGTAGTCGCTATACCAAACGCCAGGCGCGACTGGATCGGTATAGTAAAACCCCTTCGGCAATGTAACCAGATCGTGACAGGCGGTATCAGCGTAAACCACCTCTTCCTGCCCAGCGTCGGTATATCGCACGATGCGCCGTCGACCGCTTTGGCAAGCGTAAAGTTTATTGTCTGGACCAAACGCCATTCCGCTGACTCTGCCTGTCTGCTCAGCAAACACGCGCGTCTTGCCATCCAAGCCGCTGCGATAAATTCGACCGGCTCTGGAATCACAGAAGAACACATCGCCAGCGACATTACATGCCGGAGCTTCGACCAGTTCATGCCCAGAGCTGACCAGTTCCCAGCCAGCCCCCGGCACCAGCACTTCTAAACGTCGCGGTTCAACCGGATTGGGCGCGATCTTAACTGGCTCTGGATAGCCTTTCCATAACCAACGTAGAGCATCCGGCATGATCGCTGCGCCATGTTGACCGTTATGTCCGCCCTCGCCCCAGACATGTTCAACTTCATAACCCGCATACTTCAAAGCGGAAAGCATATCCTGGTTGGCTGTCCACCAATCGCCGCCATAGATATTCAAGTCCGCGCGGCCGTCTTGCAGGAAGACCTTCAGAGGGCGAGGTTCCGTCTTGCGAACAAGCATCGAGAACTGGTTACCACCACGCAGACCCACGAAAGTACCAATCGTGCTGATGACTCGCCTGAAGGCATCGGGGCGTTCCCAGGCTGCATTGAACGCGCAGATGCCACCCGAACTAGCGCCGGCCAGAGCTCGATCGTTTGCATCCGTACTCAACGCATAGCTCTTGCTGACTTCCGGTAACAACTCTTCGATTAAGAAACGGGCATAACGATCCCCCAGCGCGTCATACTCGAAGCTGCGATTCAAACGCGGCCTGGCCTCTGGGTTGATCGGGGGCACTTCCCCCGGATCGACAAAAATACCCAGCATGACGGGAATCTCTTTCTTATGAATCAAATTATCGATGACTTCAGGCAAATGCCATTCTTCAGCGCGGCGCAGACCATCTTGTACGATCAGACTACAGGCAGGCTTCTGCGGATCGTACTGAGAGGGCACATAAACCCAGTATTTTCGCTGCGTCCCAGGAAAAATATTGCTGCTCAGATTAAAGGGCCCAGCCAGCTTGCCCATGGGCACTGCCGGCTGCCGTTTGGAATCGTCCGTCAGGGGATATTCAGTCTGCGCCAGCGCGGGACTGAACCACCCAACCGTTAGCCAAAGAACAACCCAAGTTAAAAATCGACACGCAGTTGGCATAACAGGACTTCAAAGCAGCCGCAGTGCAGCCGCGATAGAGGAATACGAAAGATCCGCCCATCTCGTGAGGCAAAAATCACAACGACGACGGAGAACCGCTGGAAATTTCATTTTAGTTGATCATCAACAATTATGCGATGAGCGCCGAGACGACTTGGCCGTGTACATCGGTCAAACGGAATTCGCGTCCCTGATGGAAATAGGTCAGTCGTTCATGGTCGATGCCCATCAAGTGCATAATAGTGGCCTGGAGATCATGAATATGGACGGGATTCTCAACGACATGGAACCCAAGCTCGTCGGTCTGCCCCCACACCATACCAGGACGAACGCCACCGCCGGCCATCCAGACGGTAAAGGCCTGCGGATGATGATCGCGTCCCAGCTTGCGTCCGAGCGTCGGATTGGATTCGACCATCGGGGTTCGGCCGAACTCGCCTCCCCAAACGATTAACGTATCGTCCAGCAACCCTCGGCGTTCCAGATCCAGCACCAAGGCCGCGCAGGCCTGATCGGTTTCGCGGCAGTTTCTAGTATGATTTCCCTTCACATCCGAATGGGCATCCCAACCCTCGTTGTAGAGCGTCACCATGCGGACGCCACGTTCGATCATGCGTCTGGCCAATAAACATCCGCGCGCAAAGTTAGGTTTGTCGGGCTGACATCCATACAATTCGAGCGTTTCACGCGTTTCCCCTTCCAATTGCATTAGCTCTGGCGCGGTCGTTTGCAATCGAAAGGCGAGTTCATAGGCTGCGATGCGCGATTGGATTTCGGGATCGGCCACCTCCGCCAATCGTCTCGAATTCATGCGGGCAATCGCATCGATGGAACTACGCTGTAGTTGCGGATCGATGCCCGGTGGATTGTTGATGTTCAAGATAGGCTCGCTGCCACCACGCAGGCGCGTGCCCGCATAACGTGTGGGCAAAAAGCCACTGCTCCAGTTGGCTGCGCCACCACTAATACCTGCACCCGTACTCATCACGACGAAGGCTGGTAACTCTTGCGTATCGCAACCCAAACCATAGACCAGCCATGAACCTAGCGATGGTCGACCCGGCTGAGCAAAACCGCTGTTAAAAAAAATCTGGGCGGGAGCATGATTGAATTGATCGGTGTGCATCGAACGCACAAAACAAAGTCGTTCAGCTATGCTCCTCAGACGTGGCATTGCATCAGAGATTTGCATCCCCATGGACGTGGCTTGTCGAAACGCAAACTGCGGTTCCAGGACGGCCGAGTCCGATCGAATGAACGCATAGCGCTGACCTCGAATCACTTCCGGCGGCAACGGCTTACCAGCCAGTTCCACCAGTTTAGGCTTATAATCGAACAACTCTAAATGGCTCGGTGCACCCGCCATGAACAAGTGAATGATCCGCTTGGCTCGCGGCGCAAAATGGGGCAAACCTGTCAGACCAGGCACGGCCTGCGCGGCCGGCATCTTGGGATTAGGAGACTGCCCCGCTGCGACTCGATGCATTAATGTCGGCAGCAAAGAAGCCAACGCGGCTCGGCCAAGGCCATAACCACACTGCTCGAGAAAGAATCGTCTGGCGACTGGGGTTGTTGTCATAATGATTGCTGGTTGAATAGGTCTGCTCGGCCCGAAACGCAATTGACATCAGTTTCGATTGATAAACTCATCGGTGTTGAGCAGCACGCGTGCCGTTAGCGTAGCGGCTGCCACGACGGGATCCGGTTTGGCGTCCTTGGTCGTCTCGGGGTTACCGGCGCCCAGAGTCTGCCATTGGCCGGATGTCTCTTGGGACGAAGTCAACTGTTTTACTTGATCCATCAAGTATTTACTCAAATCGGCCAGTTCGTCTGCGGTGGGTTCCCGCAGCAAAATGCGGTGGAAAAGTAGTCGAACGATGGCGTCCGGGGAACTGGTGGCCGCACCGGTGACTGTTCGATAACCCAGTTCCTGCGCGGCTTCCATGAACAGAGTATCATTCAACAGTGTTAGTGCTTGCAGCGGTGTATCGCCGGCCTCGCGTCGAGCGACACAGGCCTCGCCGCTAGGCGCATCAAATGTCGCCAGCATGGCGAACGGCGCCGTGCGTTTGCTGAATGTGTACAAGGCGCGACGATAACGATCGGCGCCGCGCGACTCCTGCCATTGCATTTTGCCGTAAGTCCCCTCGGTGGTCACCGCCGCCGGTTGCGGCGGAAAAACGCTTGGGCCACCTAAGGTGCGCGAGAGCAGGCCAGCACTGACCAATGCGGCATCGCGCAACTGCTCGCCTTCCAAGCGCCGACGACTGGACCGCGCAGCATAAATGTTGCTCGCATCTTTCGCTAACGCTCCCCCCTCAATGTGCGACGATCGGCCATAGGTTTCGCTGAGCACGATCGGTCGAAGCCAGCGTTTAAAGGACCACATCATGCCTGGGTCACCATCTGCCAAATGCTCGGATACCAGTTCTTGGGCTAACCAATCCAGCAGTGGTTGGTTGGACGGAAATCCGCCTTGAAATCCAAAATCCTCTTCGGTGCTAACCAAGCCACGCCCCATCAAATTGGCCCAGTAACGATTGGCAATCACTCGTGAGACCAGTGGTTGATTGGGCTCGAACAGCCAATTTGCCAGTTGCATTCGATCCTTGGGCAGTTGGCGACTGACCGGCCGCAGAAACTCAGGCACTGCCG
>JADLDX010000336.1 GCA_020846515.1 Pirellulaceae bacterium | reverse complement strand
GCCCGGAAAAAGCCGCTGGTACTCTTCGAACGTCTGCTCATATTCACTTGAGTCGGTGGCGAGCGTAACGGTTAATTTCATGATCAGTACCATTTTCTCGCGCTGCAGCTCAGGTGGCAGTTGCTTGATTTCAGCCAAGGCCAGCTGGGGTGCGGTTTTGACCAGCGTGGTGATCTTCGTCAGTGCTTTCCCGTTTTCGGCCATCTTGCGACTAGCCCCGGTCAGCCGGCCTATCAGCGAAAGATCGCGGCCAGCGAACATCGCGATAACCAATCTCCGAATGGATTCCCCCATCGTTTCGCCGCTGGTCAGAATGTACGCGTCGGAGATGAAGATTGAGTTATCCTTGGCGCGCGACATAATCAGTTCGTGGTAATTCAACCCACCATCATGCGATTGCAGACGTACGATGAGGCGCATCTGATTACCGCGTTGGACCGGACGCAACAGTTCGTATTTACCGCCAGCAGCCACGGCCGGTAAGATTTGGTCGCAATATTGGCCGCGTTTGTTGAAGCCCGCGCTGAACTCACTGCGTTCTCTGGCCGACAGTCCGACTTCCTTAGCAAGATCATCGATGATTTCATCCATGCGGAAAATCGCGGCGCACTCTTGGCGGTTGGCAGCCACCACGGCCGCGATAAATCGATCGCCGACCATCCGTGCCTCAGCTTCGGAAATGGGCGACGCCGGCTTGGCCGACGCACCGCTCGAATTGGCCTGAGAACCAAGCGCTGCAGGCGGGGAGTTGGTTGAACCTGTACCTGATGAAGGCGGAGACGCAGAGGACAACGACGGCGTTCCGCTGAACCCGCGCAGCAGCAATAACAAACCCACCAGGCCACATATCCCCGTGCCGGTCAAGCCAACCACGGGCCACAACCACTTGGGCTGGCGACGCCGCGGCGCTGCATACGCCGCCGCTGACCAGTTACCCGCGCCCATCTGCACCGAGCCAAGCGTGGATGGTCCAGGCATGGGCAGCTGATCAAACGGATCCAAGGCCAACGGATCAAATCCGCTGGCAGCTGGCGCAGCTACCGGCTGTGCGGCTATTGGTCGTGCCGGAACTGGTCGTGCTGGGACTGGTCGCGCTGAAACTGGTTGAGCGGTCACACGTTGAGCGGTCACACGTTGAGCGGTCACACGTTGAGCGGTCACGGGTTGTGCCGGGACTGGGCGTGCCGGGACTGGGCGTGCCGGACCTGAGCTTGCTGGGGCAGGGCGTGCCGGAGCAGGTTGAGCCGGGACTGGGCGTGCGGTCACCGGTTGAGCCGGGACAGGTTGTGCTGGTACTGGACGCGATGCCACAGGATTGGCCGGAGTTCGTGTCGATACCGAATCGGGAGACTCGACCAAGGGAGCTGAGTCGGGAATGGCGACGATCGCACTACATTTCGGGCACTTCGTTTTCTTACCCAGATTGTCGAACGAAGTACGCATGCGCGCACCACAGCTACATTCAAACTCGATCTGCATCGCTACTCTCCCCCAACTCAGTGTTAAGGAAGAGTATACCATACGCTCTCACCGATCACTACAAATGTAGTGCGTGTAGGCGAATTGCTCCGCGACTCGTCCGTCCTCCAAGGCTAACCCAACCATGAACTGCACCGCCAAACCGAGAACGGTCCACAAATATTCAAGCCCTTGAGCAGTAACGATTACTGATTCAACCGCCGCGCCGTCTTGGCTAACTGCACAAACTCAGCTCGCCAGCCATGTCGATCCTCGCCCGCATTTTCTTGGGCCGACTGGACTACCCAGTCCCAATTCGCCGAGCCAGCGAATTCACTTTTGCGTAGCAACATGCCACAAGCCAACACCGCTGTGGCAAACCGAAAATCCTCATCCACACCATCCATCTTATGACCAGTGGTCAATCGCCGTTGAAACTCAGCGGCCACCGAGCCGGTAGGTGGCTTGTATCGCAAGTTAACGGTCAACAGAGTTTCATGATCGTTGGTCAAGCGGGAAGTGACAAATTCGGAAGGGCGAGCCGGCGGAGTATCAAACACCGGCGAGCTATCCCGCGACTGGCCGGCGGGCACGATCTCGTAAAAGGCGGTTACGGTATGACCGGCTCCGATCTCGCCAGCATCCTGCGCGTCGTTGCGAAACTCCTGATTGGCCATGACGCGATTCTCATAGCCCAGCAAGCGATAGGCACTGACCAGTTGAGGATTGAAGTCGACTTGGATTTTGACATCTTTGGCGACGGTGGCCAGCGTCGCACCTAACTGCTCAACCAGAACCTTGCGAGCTTCCAACGGCGTATCGATGTAGGCGTAGTTGCCATTGCCCTTGTCAGCTAACTTCTCCATGGTCGCGTCTTTATAGTTGCCGCTTCCAAAGCCCAAAACCGTCAGAAAGATGTTGCTCTTCGCCTGCTGGGTGATCAGATCTACTAGCTCACTTTCGCTGGTCACGCCGACGTTGAAATCGCCATCGGTACACAAGATGACTCGATTGATGCCTGAGGAAACAAAGTGCTGCTCGGCAATCGCATACGCCTCGCGAATACCGGCGGCGCCGTTGGTCGAACCACCTGCACCCAGTTGGTCGATGGCCGACATGATCGCCGGCGCGTCGCGAGCGGTCGTCGACGGCAACACGACACCGGACTGTCCCGCATACACGACGATCGCTAAACGGTCTTGTTGGCCGAGTTGAGAAACCAACATTTTCATAGCTGATTTGACCAACGGTAGCTTGTTACCATCTTGCATCGAACCGGACACATCGATCAAAAACACCAGATTGCCATGGGCACGTTCAGGCTGGGACATGGCCCGGGCACGCAGTCCGACGCGTACAAGTTGATGACCAGCCTGCCAAGGACAATCGGCGATTTTGAGGTCCACAGAAAACGGGTGTTCGACATCAGGTTCCGGGTAGGTGTATTGAAAGTAGTTGACTAGCTCTTCTAAGCGGACCGCACCTTTGGGCGGCAGCTGGGCATCGTTGAGCATTCGTCGAACGTTGGCATACGAGGCCGTATCGACATCGATCGCAAAGGTCGACTGGGGCTGGTTGAGCGTTTTTACGAAACGATTCTCAGGCACATCCGCGTACGCTTCAGTATTCAGGTTCGCAGTGTCGGGCAAAGTTTCCGGCGACATTGAATCGAAAGCCATTGGCACTCCGCCACTCCGGCTACTCCCGTCACATCCGACCATCGCTAACCAACCCAAACTGGCCCCCAAACTGGCCCACAGAAACGCGACACGGCGCAAGCGTTGCCAACCAGACATGATCATCGCTCCGGAGACGAGGCATTAGCTCAAGATAAGACTTATCTAATTGGACAGCGCCACTTTGAATCAGCCGCAGGGCGTTAGCCCCGGTTTCTTCAGCGAAAACCGTGGCTAACGCCAATCGGCTAATAATGAAGAAATAGCAGCGAAGCACTGTGAATTCGATTTAAAGTG
>JADLDX010000335.1 GCA_020846515.1 Pirellulaceae bacterium | reverse complement strand
TCAGGACAAGCTCAGTCTGGCCAAACTCGCGGCGAACCTAGTGAAAATCGGCGAAAACCATATTCACGCCGGCTAAATGGTCCCTGGAAGTTTGACTCTGCCTGCCGAATTTGAGAAACTGCTCAAGTGGTGTCGGATTAGCCGCAGGGCGCTAGCCCACGGTTTACTAAACCGGACGCTAGCGCGTTCCGGCTAATCAGCCGCAGGGCGCTAGCCCACGGTTTCCGGCCCACATCAAGATCGACGCCTCCTCAAGCCCCGCTGTTCCCACCTACCCGTTCCTCCCTGCGTCACTCTCTGAGAGTCACTCGCCTGATGCGACCTAATAGCATGAGATACGGCGTTTTATCTTGGCCGCTATGCCTACTAGCGATCTTGATCGGTTGGTCCAATGTTCCCCGGCTGGCCCACAGGCTGGCCCACAGGCTGGCCATGGCAGATGAGAATCAAGCAGACTTGGATTTTTTCGAGTCCAAGATTCGGCCGGTGCTGATTGAACATTGCTACGCATGCCATTCAACGGAGGCGGCGACCAAGGGCAAGTTGAAGGGCTCGCTGACGTTGGATTCTCGCGATGGAGTGCGACGCGGTGGTGATAGTGGTCCGGCTATCGTACCGGGAGATGCCCTGGCCAGTCTGCTGTGGCAATCCTTGCAACATGGTGACGATGCTCCGCAAATGCCACCAGACAAGAAACTGCCCGCCAATGTCCTGGATGATTTTCGTACTTGGATCACGCGTGGAGCGGCTGATCCTCGAAACGAGGTGTCGGGTCCACCCCAAACTGCACGACTGGGGATGAGTGTGGAAGAAGGACGCCAGTTTTGGTCGCTGCGTCAGCCACAATCTGCAGCGGTCCCCAGTCCAACCGATTCCGCGCTGGCCCAATGGCCGAGCACAGCTGTTGATGCATTCGTCGCTCAATCACTGGGTGAACGTGGTCTAGTGCCTAACAGCGACGCGCTGCCCGAGTTATGGCTGCGCAGAGTTACTTTCGATGTGATTGGATTGCCACCGACCATTGAAGAGCAGCAGACCTTTCTTGCCGACAAGTCAGAGGCAGCGCGCGCGAAAGTGGTCGATCGCTTGCTCGCCAGCCCGCGGTTCGGCGAACGTTGGGGCCGTCACTGGCTGGACGCGGTACGTTACGCCGACAGCAATGGCCGCGACCGCAATATCTTTTGGTACCAGGCTCATCGATATCGCGATTATGTCTTGAATGCCTACGATCAAGATTTGCCCTACGACCTGTTTATAAAGCAACAGTTGGCCGGTGACTTGATGACTGCCTCGGATCGACAGCAACGCGATTCCCAGCGCATTGCCACGGGCATGTTGGCTCTCGGGCCGAAAGCCTTTGAAGAACAGAAACCAGATATCTTCCGAATGGATGTGGTGGACGAACAGATTGAATTGGTTGGTCGATCGATATTGGGTTTATCGATTGGCTGTGCCCGTTGTCATGACCATAAATTTGATCCGATTCCGACCAAAGATTACTACGCACTGGCGGGCATCTTCCGAAGCACGCGAACACTCTACGGCTATGGCCCCAAAGGCATCAAGGCCACGAATCATTCGCATTCGCCACTCTACACTCTGGGCGAACAAGCCGATCAACTAGGCCCGGGTGCCTTGGCTTATATTGAACGTTTGAACGAACTGACGCTCATCCAAAACACAGCTAGATCGGATCGCTATCGCATCGTACGTCGAGTGGCTGATGCGAAGTTGCAATTGGATAAACCGGGCAGCGATCGCACCAAGTTGACCGAGGACATTCAGCGCATGGAGGCTGAGATCAAGCAATGGGATGTGACGGTCAAGGCTGCCGAAGAGAAACTGCAGCAAACGATGGACAATCCACCGCCCATGCCTGATTTAGCTATGGGAGTTGGCGAACAGGAGCAGGTCAGCGACTGTGCTGTGCATGTGCGCGGCGAGACGACCAATTTGGGTGACCAGGTTCCACGCGGTACGCTCAGCGTCTTGCCAAACCAGGCCGCCAAGATTCCCAGCACGACCAGTGGCCGTTTGGAATTGGCCGAGTGGATAACTAGCCGCGAGAATCCACTGACGGCCCGCGTATATGTCAATCGAGTCTGGCAGCACTTGGTTGGCCGCGGACTTGTCGCCACACCAGACGACTTTGGAGTTAATGGTGCGTTACCCACACATCCCGAGTTGCTGGATTACCTGGCGGTCCAATTCATGGAAGAAGGGTGGTCGACCAAACGCCTGCTGCGTCACCTATTGCTCAGCCGAACCTATGGAATGAGTAGTGATGCCAGTCAAGCTGGCCTGGCAGCAGATCCAGATAACGAAAGGCTGTGGCGCATGTCACCGCGACGCTTGGAGGTTGAACCCTTCCGTGATGCCGTGCTGGCGCTGAGTCAGAATTTAGATCTTGCCAGGCCAGGGCATCAGCAATCTTCACTGCCGAATAAATTGCACGCGTGGCGAGATGTCGAGTACACGACGTTCAAGCCTCAATTCCTGCCAGGCGAGTTGGATAGTTCCCGACGGAGTGTATATTTGCCTGTGGTTCGCGGGGTGTTGCCTACGATTTTTCAGGCCTTTGACTTCGCGGCTCCCGATCGTCCGGTTGCTCAGCGTGAACAGAGCATCGTGCCCGCTCAATCGCTGTATCTGATGAATAGCGATTGGATCATGCAACATTCTCGTCAGACCGCCGAAAGATTCTTGACGGTCAGCCAAGATCCATCGTCGTTAATTTACTTGATATATCAAGTAACTTTGTGCCGCACGCCATCGATCGATGAACTGAATGCGGCCCAAGAATTTTTGAGTCGCCCCGTGCAGCCTGCTGGGGCCGGTACAAGTGGGGCCGGTACAGTTGGGGCCGGTACAGTTGGCGATTCCAATCCGCTGCTGGATCGATTGACCATTTTTTGTCAGGCCATTTTCGCCTCGGGCGAATTTCGATATTTGCGATAGGGAGCGAACATGTCGAGTGACAACTTGATACAAACGCGACGAGTGGCCTTGCAAGGCCTGACCGGTGGCTTGGGGTTAGTCGCCTTGTCAGCCCTGACTCAGCGCAACGTGAGTGCCGCGACTGGCCCGCTGTCACCGAAGTCACCGCACTTCGCGCCGCGCGCCAAACGTGTGATCTTTTTGTGCATGCGCGGTGGTCCATCCCACATGGAGACATTTGATCCCAAGCCCAAATTGACGGCGGATCATGGTAAGCCTGGTAAGAATACGAATGCCAAACTATTGGGCTCGCGCTGGAAGTTTCAGCGCCATGGCCAATCCGGGACGGAAGTGGTTGAACTGTTTCCAGAGACGGCCAAGCATGTCGACAAGTTATGTGTGCTGCGTGGCATGCATACTGACAACGAAAATCATCCGCAGGCGCTCGAGCAACTACATACCGGCAGTTTCCAGTTCATTCGACCGAGCATGGGAGCGTGGGTGTTGCATGGTTTGGGAACTGAGAACGATAGTTTGCCCGGCTTTATCTCGATCAATCCGCTGACGACGCTCGGCGGTCTGCGTTATTATTCGAATGCATTTTTACCCGCGGCTTATGCGGCTACGACGCTCGGCGATGCGGCTCGTCCGTCCGCTTCGATTAAGCTAGATCAACTCAGCAATGCACGCTGGACTCCAGGCGACCAGCGCGAGCAGTTGGATCTACTGACTCGTATGAATCGGAGTTTGATCGACCAGACGGGCGATCAGCGCATTGAGGGCTTGATTGACTCGTTCGAGCTGGCCTATCGCATGCAGACTGCCTTCCCGAAAGTCATGAACTTCAGCGACGAGACGCCAGCGACGTTGGCTCTGTACGGAGCCGACCGAGGGACCACCCAAACATTCGGCCAGCAATGTTTACTGGCTCGTCGATTGGCCGAAGCGGGTGTGCGGTTCATCGAGATCACGCATACCGATTGGGATCACCATGGGTTTCTGAATTCGCTGATGACCAAGAACTGCCAGCAGATCGATCGCCCGATCGCCGGTCTGCTAACCGACCTTCAGCAACGTGGTTTGTTAGAAGATACATTAGTGGTTTGGGGTGGCGAGTTTGGCCGCACACCGGATGACCCGACCCAAGATGGTCGCGGGCACAATCATCGCGGCTTCTCGATGTGGATGGCCGGAGGTGGCGTGCGAGGCGGCATGGTGCATGGTGCGACCGATGAGTATGGGTACGAAGCCATCGAAGGCAAGGTCCACGTACACGACCTGCACGCCACGCTGCTCCACCTGCTCGGCTTGGATCATGAGAAGCTGACCTATCGCCACGGTGGCCGCGACTATCGCTTGACCGACGTCTACGGCAACGTTGTCACTCAAATCCTCACGTAACGTAGACGAATCGCTCCGCGACTCGTCTTATCTTGTTTAATCCCGTCCCCGTTGAATTCGGCTACTGCCCAAATACTAGAGCATTGCATTAGACCAGTTCTTCGATGGGCCGACCGCTTCCGACAATGCTGGTGGGTCGACCGCTGGCATCTTCGAAGTGAGTGTCCAACGGGATCCCCAGCGTGTGGTAGATCGTTGCGAGCAAATCCAGCGGCGTAACTGGTCGCTCCAATACGCTGCCCCCCCACTTCTCACTGGCTCCGACTACTTGACCACCGCGAATTCCGCCACCGGCCAGCAGTACGCTGAAGCAATCGGCCCAGTGATCGCGGCCGGCATGGCCATTCATACGTGGTGTGCGTCCGAATTCGCAGACACAATAGATGATCACGTCGTCCAACATGCCTCGGTGTGTCAAATCTTCCACCAGAGCAGCGATGGCTTGATCCAGGGGTGGCAAATGTAACTCCAACCCTTTGGCGATATCGTTGTGGTGATCCCAATTGCCAGTGTTGATGTTCACACATCGCGCACCAGCTTCGACCAGTCGCCTGGCTAGAAGGGCACTTTGACCATAGCGATGGCGACCATAGCTATCGCGCAGCTTGGGATCTTCAGAACTGATATCAAACGCCGCGCGGACTTGATCGCCTGATACCATCTCCAGGGCTTGATTCTTGAACGTATCCAGCCCTTCCATGACGCCAGAATCGTCAATGTCGCGACGCAGCGTATCAAATGTCTTGAGCAACGATCGCCGCGATTGAATGGTTTGTTCCGTTAACCCTGTGGCCAACGATAGATTGGGCAGCTTGAAGTCCGCGGCGTTGGGATCCGCGCCCACTTCAAATGGATTGTAGGCCTTACCCAAGTAGACTGCGCCTTGATAACCAAACGCTTCGGATTTCGGGATGGTGACATAGGCTGGTAATGGAGGTCGTCGCGAACCGAGTGAGCGCGAGATCACCGAACCAAACGACGGCTTCTGCGCAGCATTGCGCGCCAACGTGGGTCCAAAGTAACCCGTTTGCATCCAGTGCGACGAGGGGGCATGGATGCCGTTGTCGTGATGGACGGAGCGAACAATCGACAGGCGATCCATTACCTTGGCTTGGTAGGGCAACTTCTCACTGAGCTGGATGCCCGGCACATTGCTACTGATCGGTTGATACATACCGCGATATTCCGACGGTGCGTTGGGTTTCATGTCCCAAGTGTCTTGTTGGCTGACACCGCCATCGGTCCAGAAAACGATTAGCGATTTGCCCTTCGTTGTCGCGGCAGCCTCTGCTTTGACCTCCGCCGCTCGTGCTTCCATCCGCAGAAGATCTGCCAACCCCAAGCCTAGAAATGGTACGCCTATTTGCAGGAAATTGCGCCGAGTTGTACCCGAGCAATTGCGATACAAACTTCCATTCATCTTCAACATGACGTATCTCCCAATTGGCCGTGGCCCGGACAATCTCTCTCAATGATTGAACAAGAATTCATTGGTTGCCAACAAGGACCACAAGAGCGAGCGAATCGCTTCGGCTCGGTCAGATTGACTGGTCAAGAACTCGGTCGCTGCTTTTGTCTCTACCTCGCGCGGATGCCGCGCGAACACACGCAGGAATATCTCATCCACCAATTCGGTATTGGACTTACCACTGGCCGCCAACCTGGTTGCGTAACCCGACTTCTCGGTCAGTTTGCGTTGTATCTCGTTCGAGTTCACCAGTTCCAGGGCCTGGGTCAGCGCGGGTGCGTCGACGCGTTCACATTCGCAGGCTGACATTCGGGCTGGTCGGCCAAACACATCCAGGAAGTGGGCAGCCACGTTCTCATCGGGCAACTCAAGTGCGCGAGTCCCGACCGGTAGGCCTGGGAAGTTAGTGGGAACATCCAGCACCTGGCTGAAGCCATCCAAGATAACTTCGGCCGGCATGCGTCGCGGATAAAATCGAGAGAACGTTTGCGTATCACCGGCGTTACCAGCCTGCGGAACGGCGTCCAGTCGATACGCATAACTGAGCGTAATCATGCGAACCAGCTGTTTAACATCGTAACCACTAGACGCAAATTCTTCGGCCAATGCATCGAGCAGTTCTGGATTGCTAGGCGGATTGGTACTTCGCGCATCATCGATCGGATGCACGATGCCGCGCCCCATGAAATGGGCCCACATGCGATTGGCCATCGTGCGCGCAAAAAACGGGTTGTCCGCACTCGTCATCCACCGCGCGAGACTAACCCGTGGATCATCATGTATGCCGACATTAAATTGCGGACCACCCAGCGGTTGTGGTTTGAGCAATTCGCCAGTGCGTGGATGCAGCACGCTGCCCGATTCTTTCAAGAAGATGATCTCGTCTGTGGGCACTTCTGCATCCGCAAAGCCACCTTTGCGACCCACGCGCGAGAACACGGCGGCCAGGCCATAGTAGTCGGATTGGCTCCATCGTTCCGTTGGATGGTGATGGCACTGCGCGCACTGCACTCGGACTCCCAAAAACGCTTGCGATACCGACTCAACATACTCGGGAGACTTTCGAACCGTGCGATACCAGATCGCCGGCGGATTTTCACTCTGACTGCCGGTGGCCGTTAAAATCTCTGAGACGAATTGATCGTATGGCTTATTGGTTTCGAGTGAGTCGCGAATCCAGGCTGCAAAAAGGGTTGTACCCGCGCGCTGCTTACTGGTCGAATAGCCCGCGCCGCGGTTTTGTAATATGTCAGCCCACTTGAGCGCAAAGTAACTCGCATATTCTGGCCGGTCGAGCAAGCGATCGATCAGCAACTCGCGTTTGTTATCCCGCTTATCGGCCAGATACTCAGCCACCTCGCGTTCGGTGGGCAACGTGCCGCAGATATCCACGCTCGCGCGTCGAATGAAGGTCGCATCATCGGCCGGCGGGCTGGGAACGATACTCAGCTTGCGCCACTGGGCGAAGAGATGTTGATCCACTGGTGACATAGTCGACGGGTTTTGACCATCGCCAGTTGAGGATATAGCCGCATGGATCTGTCGTAGTTGTGCGTCGATCGCCGCTACTTTATTCGGTTCGGTCGCCAGCGGTACCGCAGCATGTAGCGTGGCAATCTGTTCACCGAAACGGGCCATCACCGAAAACAGGCCGTGTTGTGTATGGGTTTGTACCAAACCAGCTTCATTGACATTGGCAATCCCCGGCTCATTCGATTGATAGACGCTCTGTCGCGTCACGTCGCGTGAATTTCCGTCGGAGAAAAAGGCCATAACCTTCAACTGCAAGGCAGCGTTGGTTTCCAGGATTTTCTCGGGCGGGGACAGTTCAATGCGGACCAGACGCGGATCGTCCGCTTGAGGTGCACGGACGCCTTGGCTGATCCATTTCAAAAGTATGCGATAGTCGTCGCTGTTTTCGTCCAGCCGCCTGCCGCCGCCATGCGCTACAGTGGCTGCACCCTTGGTCAGCAGCAAACTGTGTTCAGGTGCAGCCAATGAAAGTCTGCGTCCTCGCGATTCCTTGACAATCGCTTCGTAATCAAAATCGGGCTCGAACCCAAACAACGACAATCGGAACCCATTCTGCCCAGTGGCTTTGCCGTGACAGCCGCCGCCGTTGCATCCCAGCTTTGTCAGAATGGGAACTACATCAGT
>JADLDX010000334.1 GCA_020846515.1 Pirellulaceae bacterium | reverse complement strand
GTGCAGCGTGAAACCCACGGTCAGCCCGGTTTTCTTCGTTAGCCGTGTCAAAGGAAGGCTCCAACATGCGCTTCGTGTGGAAGGAAAGTCGGTTGGTTTCAGTCGGAAAGTCTCTTTTCGATCGCTCGGAGAGAACAAACGAGATGAGGTCGAAGCTTATATCGCCAATCAAGTGACCAAAGAGAGATTCGTTGACGAGCGGTTCTCTGAACTCATGAAGGGCTTCACGCTCACCGATCCCGAAGTTCGATTGCAGGATCCTTCGGAGACCAACAGCGGTCGCTACTGGTACAACTTACATGTCGTATTGGTGACCGAAACTAGAGCGAGATACACGGACGAACGCTCATTGAATCTCATCGCGAAGACATGTGACAAAGTTGCGGCAAAGAAGGCGTATAAAGTGTCAAGGCGATCGGTGATGCCAGACCATCTGCATTTGGGATTACGCGGCGACATCGCACATAGCCCCGAAGAGATTGCTTTGGGATTTATGAATAACATTGCCTACGCCTTCGGACAAAAAGCCGTTTTTAGGCCCAGCTATTATGTTGGCACTTTCGGTGAATACGATATGGGGGCCGTACGAGGCTAGCTGACAAACTGTTGCTCCCACCGGACAAGCCGGTGGGGGGCACGAGATAGTCACAACTCCCACGCCTGCTTTCGCGGAGCGAAAGGCGACGCAGTAAATCAAAAGAGCGACCACTCCGCTGCCAACCCTTGCACGGTGTGATCGCTCCCCTTGCCGAACGCGGTGGATGGCCGTCGCGCCGCGTTCTGTCGACTGCGTTCTGTCGACCGCGCTGTCGCTAATCTCGCTCGCCTCCAGCGATGGTGAGCAGCTTTTTCAACAGGCTGATATCAATCAGTTTAGAAACATAATTCACACTTCCGTCAGCCAAGCCGATGTGGTAACCGGTGGAATCAAAGCCACCCAACGCCGGTACAATCTCTTTGGTCACGTCGATCTCGATATCTTCTGGCTTCGTCCAGGGGATTTCGGTTTTCGCTTCCAAGAAAGCCACCGTATTCGATGTGCCGTCGGTTATTTGGTTCATAGACGTACCTTTGGTTGACCGACCAAAGAACAGCCCCTCACCATAGGCAGCGGTGAGGGCGGTCGATGTCGAGTCAAGTGGCTGCGACGGATGGCGGAACACGCCAGGCATCTGCTTCAATACCTTCATGTTTTCCGGACTGTCCCAAGCTTCATTGGTTCTATATTGCTTGTACAAATCGCCGGTGCCGTCCAGATATTGAAGCAACTCCACACGCCAACTCCGCTTCATGCCACTGTCAGGGTCAACCAAGACTGCAGGAGGAAAGCTCTCATGGGCGCTGTGATATATGTGAAGCGCCAGGCCAACTTGCTTCATATTGTTCGACTGCAATTGTCGTCCAGCAGCAGCCTTCGCAGCGGCAAGCGGTGCGATCAGGAATCGTGCGATGCTCTCCATATCCATTTCGACTGCGAGCTGAATTTCTGTGCCAGTGGTGGCTGCCAACTGGTGAGACTCAAGCAGTTTGGTTAGTACCTGGGCAGATTTTTTAATGCTTTCATCGGGGCTGCTGCTGGCCATGCTGAGCATGTTCGAGAGCATGGCGACGGCGGCACGCAGGGTGGCTTCGATCTTTTTCGAACTAGCCTGATCGCTTGCCTGGGTGGTAAGCGTAAGGCGAAGTTGATCGTCCAGATTGGCCGCCAATGTGTGCCCACTGGCAGAGCGCCACAAGGGAGAGAACATGGCGAAAGTTGGTACGCTTTCAAACGGACTGGCAATTTTGCTCAAGCCGCTCGACCCGACCGAGGCCACCATCAAGCCTGACGTGGCGGAATTCCAACTCTCCGTTTGCGTCAACGGCGATAGTGACTTCCCAGCCGTGAGGATCATCTGCTGCACGACGAAGTCGTCGCCAATGACGATGGTCTTGTCGTCTGGAAAGTATCGGCCCGTGCGTCCATCCGCAGATTTTTCATACTCGTAGAGCAACAGACTGGCTTTTCGCCAAGTGACACTCGGGTTTGGAGAGGTACGGGGTTCAAAGCGACCGCGGGCCTCTTGATCGTTGAAGGTCAAGCACACGGCCAATGCGGGTGCCGGTTGAGCTTTATTTGGTATGTAAACAATGGTGGCTTGTGTGACTTCGCTAAACATTTCAAGTGGCGCGAGCAAATCGCCGGAAATGAGTTTCTCGGCGACGAGTTTGTCGGCCGCGCTGCAGATGTGCGCGGGCCGCACGACCGCCACGACCGCAGTTGCTTCCGGGACGAACCTGGCCATCAACGGCGAACTTGGTGCGGCGGCTGGTCCACTTGCCGCAGGTTGCGAGGCCGCAGGTTGCGTGGGCGTTTGCGCTAGGAGCTGGCTGGCCGTTGGGCTAGTGCCCGGCGGTCGCAAGCCGATGACCACTGCGGTGACGGCGACTATGCCCAGGGTTGTGGCCCAACGCATGGTGCCAGACCCACTGCCCGACAGAAACTTAAGATCTCGAAGCATTTCGATTCTCCTCAAAAACGTTCTGCGGGTTGGCAGAAAGGAATGGGCCGGCCAGCCCATTGGTTCCGACGAGTGTTTCAGTGCTAGCTCTCCGATCGCGTCTAGGTAAGCCCGCGAGCCCCCAACCAATTTGGCCGCCATAGCGTCCGCAGCCAATTCCTGTTCCAGTCGCAAGCGATGAGCCAGCCAGTGGATGAGCGGATGATAAAAATGCAGCAGCAATCCGAGCTGCGCACAGACAGTGGCTAGAAAATCCCCGCGTTGTATATGCGCGATCTCGTGCGCGAGAATGCTCCGCAGCTGAATCTCCGTCCAACTGCGCCAGCGTTCGGAGAGCAGCACCACTGGCCGCCGCCAGCCGACGGTCGCAGCCAGCGATAGCTGCTTGGATTCGCGTAGCTCAACGCTTCGCGTGCAACCAAGCTCCGCGCGAATCAGATCCACTTGATCGAGCAACTGGCGATTATCGAGCGGGCGACTTTCACGTACAAACATCCGCACTCCCAGCAGACCACCGGCCAACCGGATCAGGCCTATAGCCAAACACAACAGGACCAGCGATCCAACCATCTGCCCCACCGTCCAAGCCGTCGCTGATGGGATGTTCTGGGCGGGCACAGCTGCAGAGGATAGACTTTCCACCCAAGCAATCATGTCCGCAAGGGCATTGTTAGTCGAAACGATGTTGAACGCATCTCCTGAGTTGGTCGCCCGGGCAAGCTCAGGCAGTGCCTGGTCATGGGCATCGCGTTGGAGCGAATGTGGTTGTGCGCTATCGGTGGCCGAGACTAACGTTGGGCGCGACTCGTTCAACCAGCTTGGCCAGGAACTGAAACTAAAGAGCGTTAGCAAAGTTACCGACAGCAGCGTGATCACTAGCGGCAGTGTGGCCGAGGCTTTCAGCCAGCGGCGCATGATCAAGTTCAGTGCGATTCCAAACGCAGCCACCAGGGTCACTTGCAAAACACAGATCAAAAGGCTTCCAACTGCGGTCATGATTTGGGATTCCGTGGGAGTGCTTATGTTTTGCGAGTGCTACTTCTTGCCTCTGGGTTTCTGCTTTTGTGCGTCCAGGATCTCTCGGAGACGTTGTTGTTCTTGCGGGGAGAGTTTTCCTTCGTCGAACAGTTGCACCAAGAGGCGTGTTCGCGAACCTCCAAAGACTTTTTGCACCAGATCGCCCAGCATGGTACGGGAGACTTCTTCATAGCTGCGCGCTGGTTTGAATTTGAACGGTCGTTCATCGCAGGTCTGCGTTAGGAATTGTTTGTCGAGCAAGATGCGGACGAGTGTGGCGACGGTCGTGTACGCCAAGTCTCGCCCTTGCGACTGGAGTGCGTCGCGCACATCGGCCGCCGTGGATTCACCCTGTCCCCAGAAAACGTGCATAACCTCTAACTCGCGTTCTGTCAGTTCTTTCGCCTTAGGTCGAGCCACTTCGTTCCTCCTTCGATCGCGTATCCCTAAGCCACTTGCGTCATTTGGTTTTTTAGATTTGGTTTTATAGTAGCAGCTGTTAGAGTCGTGTCAACAGCGTCTTGGGCTAAAGCTGATATCCATCAGCCGCAGGGCGTTAGCCCCGGTTCCTGCCATGATCCGCACGAAATCTCATGAATTCTCGCGCAGCAAATGCTCGGTATTTTATTCGTGAGGATTCGTGCTATTCGTGGCCAACAACAGTTGTCCCCAACTGTTCCCCCGACAACCGCGCAGCGATCCACCTAGTCCCGAAGGGACGGAGGATTCCAGCCGGCGGTGCCAACCTGGTTACCGATAACGAAACGTCCGAGCAACCCAAGCTGACGTTCACCGTCGACCCAAGCTCCATCGCCGAGAATGGCGGCTCGGCCACGGCACGCATCGAACGCACCGGACCAACGACCGCTGCGATTGCAGTGGCACTTGTCAGTAGCGACACCACCGAGGCCACCGTACCAGCCTCAATCGTCATACCTGCCGGCGTTGCCTTTGGAACCTTCACCGTCACAGCCGTTGATGATTCGCTTGTCGATGGAACTCAAACTGTCGTCTTAACGGCGACCAGTACGGGATTGACCGAGGGCACTGCCACGATCGCCGTTACTGACAATGAGACCCCTGGCCTGACGCTGACGCTCAACCCGACCACAATCTCCGAGAGAGATGGTCGCTCCACGGCAACTTTGCAGCGCAGCGGGCCAACGACTGCGTCCCTTGAAGTGACTCTAACAAGCAGTGATGTCAGCGAAGCAACCGCGACCTTTGTGGTCACAGCCGTGGATGATGCACTGCTGGATGGTCAGCAATCGACTGTCCTATCGGCGACTGCAGTAGGGTTGAGAGGCGGCTCGCAAACGTTGTGAGTCAGCGATTGGGAGACGCTGAGTGTGGTCTTTTCGAATACGAACGTGTTGGCTTCGGCCGGAGGTTTTAGCGGTAGCGTAATTCGTAGCAACTCAGATGTCCATTCGCCGGTCACAGTGCAATTGAGCAGCAGTGATACGACAGCGTTGACGGTCCCCACCGAAGTAGTCATTCCTGCCGGTGAAAGCTTTGTGAATTTCATGGTCACACCGGTAGCTGGATTCCGCAATCCGGTGCGCACCGTTTCCATTACTTCGACCAACGTGGCCTATCAATCCAACCCAGGCGTCTTGTCCGTGGATGATGGCTTGCCCAAGCCCTGGAGGAACTCGCCTTCAGTTTTTGATATCAATTCGGACAGTCATATCACAGCCATGGATGCCCTGCTGGTTATCAATCATTTAAATTCGCTGGGCTCTCATCTCTTGGGGACACCGGG
>JADLDX010000333.1 GCA_020846515.1 Pirellulaceae bacterium | reverse complement strand
TTTCGGAAACAGTTTATCGCAAGTTACTTCTTCTCCAGTTGGAACTGTAAGCCCTACCGGTAGTCTTTTCACGGGCTTTGATGCGACCAACAATTTGAATCCGGTTGTTGTGACAACTACCAATCGATTGGTTTACCGATTGAATCTAACGGCTGTTAACGCTGGCACCTATAACATGACCGCCAACGTGTTGCCATCCTCATTCTTCACAAACCAGCTTGATCCAACAAATACAACGATCCCGTTCACCAGCGACACGCTGTCTCTAAATGTCACCGCAGTTCCCGAGCCAAGCTCTATTGCCTTATTGAGCTTCGGTGTGCTCGCTGCTGGAGCACGGAGACTCAACCGTCGCTTGCGGAAAGCGCAAGCGTAATTTTTGAGCTTCTTTTTGAAGAACAGCACTTCACTGATATTCAGCGAAGTGCTGTTTCGCTTTTGATATCAAGCGTTTACGTCCGTTCGTTGACAGAACATCCCAGTTCAATCAAGTATTCGATGTCGGGCCGGCAACGTCGCGATGCTCCTTAACTCGTCTATAGTTGAATGCTTACAAAATCCCGTCGCCCGTCTGATAGACAATCAGGAGGCGAGTCGCGAACACCGCGTGGATGCGACCGTGTCGTTGTGGGGTCGGTTTCCTGGGTTTTTCTTGTCTTTGTCAGGACACTGAGGTCTCAGCTGGCAAGCGACTGATGTCGGCGAAAGCACATTCGCTTAAAATGACCGTCTGTCTCAGGCAGTCACTGTTGGGAACTTGAAGCTCATTGTGTCGTTACTCAATTCATTCGAGAAGCAGTCCAGGCATCGCTGGTGCAGTCGCACTCTGGCTTTCACCTGCGCTGTTTGGTCGTTGGCAATGCCGAGCTTGGCCCAGGAGCAACGTCTGCGAAGTGCGAAACAGATCGTCATTCTCTATACGCATCGCACGCTCACGCCCATTAACGCGGATTGGGATCGCGGAATACGCAGCTCACTTGCGGCTGGGTTCGACGAGACGCTGGATATCGAGATCGAGTACTTGAACCTGGTCAGGCATAAAGATCCCGATTACTTGCGTGGCTGGATTGAGCTGCTCAAGACCAAGTATGCGGCCAAGCCACCGGATTTGGTCTTGCCAGTCTACGTGCCTGCACTGGAGTTCACGCTCCAGCACCGTGAGACTATTTTTCCCAATGTTCCCATCGTGTTTTGCTCCGCTCCGCCGAAGCTCGCGGAACAAGCGCATGCCCAGCCGAAGGTCACCGGTGTCGCGTTTCGATTGGACATCGCCGGAACATTCGAGACCGTCAGACGCTTGCATCCGGCAAACAACCGCTTGATGGTCTTGAGCGGCAGTTCGGAATTGGAACGCGGAATGACGCGTGCGACTCAAGAAGCGATTCTCGCATTGAACACGAGCATGGAGGTCGAGTTTGTCGAAGGGTTGCCGCGAAGCCAGTTATTGGAAAAAGTGGCAACCGCAGATCGCAACACATCGTTTCTGATGCTGACTTATGAAGAGGACTCGGTCGGGACCAATTACTCGACGCTCGACATCGTCGAACAAATGTCGACCGCGAGTGCAGCGCCGGTGTACGGCTTGTACGACACTTTACTGGGCCACGGCATCGTGGGAGGTAGCCTCCAATCCGCTGAGTCCCAGGGCAAGCTTGCGGGAGAACTTGCGGTTCGGGTCTTGAAGGGTGAGCGACCGGAAGACATGCCCATCATTGGCTTCGATACTATCCAGGTGATGTTTGATGCTCGACAACTGAAGCGATTGAATGTCTCCCTCGACAGCCTGCCTTACGGTTCGCATGTCCTTTATCGCGATCCCACGTTATGGGAGCAGTTTGGCCGCTATGTGCTATTCGGGGTAACTGCCATACTGGTGCAAAGCATGATCATTGCGGCCTTGCTGGTGAACCGATCGCGAAGGTTTCGCGCCGAACGCGAAGCACGCAATTTGGCGGGCAAGATCCTTACGGCCCAGGAAGACGAGCGGCGGTATCTCGCACGAGAAATGCACGACGACTTGTCGCAGCGATTGGCCGCTTCGGCGATTGAAGCTGGCAATCTGGAGCAACGATTTCAGGAATCACCTGAATCTCATGCCGCGCTGGGCAGTTTGAAAAAGAACCTGATCGCGATCTGTGACGATGTACATCGTCTTTCGCGACAAATCCATCCAGCCATTCTTGACGACTTTGGTTTAGCGGACGCGCTTCACTCAGAATGCGTTCGCTTTGCCGACAGGGAGCGAGTCGCGGTAGAGTTTCGCTCTGGTGAATTGCCCGCGAACCTGCCCAACGAGGTTGCACTGTGTCTCTACCGGATTGCCCAAGAGGCCCTTTGGAATGCCGCAAAGTATGCACACTCGGAACGAGTCACGGTAGAATTGAACGCTGATACCGAGTTCATCCATTTAGAGATTCGTGACTTCGGACGTGGGTTTGATCCTGTTCAGGTTTCCGACCGCCGGGGCCTGGGTTTGGCGAGCATGAGGGAACGCGCGCGCTTGGCGCGCGGGACGATCAATATTTATTCCGAGCCTGGCAAAGGGGCGAAGATTACTGTTCAAGTTCCTGTACCAGAGGGCGAATCATGAATCGGCCGCGTCTGCTACTAGCAGATGACCATCGTATCGTGGTGGAAGGACTGCGCAGTATCCTCGCCTCAGAGTTCGACCTTGTCGGAATCGTCGACGATGGTCGCCAACTGGTTGACGCGGCCAAGCGATTGGAACCGGAAGTTATTGTTGCCGACATCGCCATGCCGCAACTGAATGGACTCGACGCCGTCTCCCAACTCAGGCGGGAGGGTTGCCAGGCGAAGGTCGTTTTTCTCACCATGCACAAGGACGCGACCTATGCCGCTAAGGCTCTGGAGATTGGTGCGTCCGGGTATGTCTTGAAGCACTCTGCGAGCACGGAGCTGCTCACTGCAATTCGCGCCGCCCTGTTGGGGCAGACATACGTCACGAACGATATCGCAGAAGGACTGCGGAGAGCCGACGCGACGCGCACGGCAGCGTTGGAATCGCCGTCACTCACACCGCGACAACGCGAAGTGCTCCAATTGTTCGCCGAGGGACGCTCTGCCAAGCAAGTCGCGTCCATCTTGCACATTTCGACGCGCACCGCTGAGAACCATAAAGCCCGCATTATGGATTTGCTGAACCTTGCGACAACGCCCGACCTCGTGCAATACGCGTTGCGCCACGGAATCATCGCCGCCGAGTGATTCCCGTCACTCATGGATAGTGTGGACGTGCGTCCGACAGCCAGGTTTCTTTGAAGATTGAGTATTTCTACTCACGCATTTCTGGATTCCAAGGTTCTAATTAATCGTGGTGGAATCGAATCGCCGGTTGGGTAAGCCCGCTGGTTGATACGACCTCCGGTTGAAAAAGCATTCTTCAGGCACATCATGCGTCGTGGAGGCTTTCAACCTGATCTGGTGATTGTTGACGTGTCACTGCCTCATATGGTCGGACAAAACGTCATCGCGATTCTTCGTGACCGTTTTCGGCAATTGAATGTGATCGTGATTAGCCCTTTCGAAGACCGGATCGTGGCTGACCGAATATCGGCCAGCGGCTCGGTGGTCGTCGTGCTGGCGAGTTCGGCAGTTCTGAGCAAACTTGCGCAGCAGAGTTTATCGGCATTGTCAGGCTGGTCTTCGGAGGCTGTGGCAGTGCCGTGTTAGCGCGTTCCGCTGGCCCGGCGATCTTTGTCGGCGGCTGAGCGCTGATGCCATGGTGGATGTTTTGGATTGCCCCCATCGCTGGTGCAGCCGTCGCGGGCATAGTACATCGTTAGGTGTTTTCAGTTCCAGACGAGATGTAGTTCACAGGAGCCTTTGTTGTGTATCGAAACCCATTGATTAGCGCGTCATTCATCCTGTTCGCGATGGCGGTTTGCGCTCCTCGACTCTGCCAGGCACAGACCAAGCCCAACATCCTAGTCATCATGGCGGACGACGTCGGCTGGATGAACGTCGCGTCGTATGGTGGTGACGTCATGGGGGTGAAGACCCCCAATATCGATCGCATAGGGAAGGAGGGCATTCGCTTCACGTCGTTCTACGCCCAACCCAGTTGCACGGCTGGACGGGCAGCGTTTATCACCGGTCAGCTTCCAGTGCGTACTGGCCTGACGACGGTGGGCACACCGGGATCCCCAGCCGGTTTACAAAAAGAAGACATCACACTCGCAGAGATTCTCAAGACGAAGGGTTACTCGACCGCTCAGTTTGGTAAGAATCACCTCGGCGATCTCGAAGAACACCTGCCGCACCGGCACGGCTTCGATGAGTATTTCGGCAATCTCTACCACCTCAATGGCAACGAAGATCTTGAAGATCCGGATCGGCCGACCGATCCGGAGTTCCGCAAAAAGTTCGACCCGCGCGGCATTGTTTCCGGCACTGCTGACGGCCCGACCAAGGATGAAGGCCCGCTGACCACCAAGCGGATGGAAACCTTCGACGATGAAATCGTTTCAAAGTCCATTGACTTTCTCGACCGCAAGGCCAAGGACAAGAAGCCGTTCTTCCTCTGGCACTGCTCCGCACGCCTGCATGTCTTCTTCCACTTCAAGGAAGGCGTTCGCGGGAAGTCTCGCGCCGGACGCGAAGATGTTTACGGCGATGCCCTCGCCGAGCACGACGGGCATGTTGGTCAACTCCTTGCCAAGCTGGAGGCGACCGGCCTGGATAAGAACACGATCGTCGTCTATGTAACCGACAACGGAGCCTATCAGTACATGTGGCCCGAAGGCGGCACGAGTCCCTTCCGCGGCGACAAGGGAACGACTTGGGAAGGTGGCGTGCGCGCCCCGTGCATGGTTCGCTGGCCCGGCGCGGTCGGGGGCCGCGTCAGTAGCGAGATCGTGGACATGACAGACTTGTTGCCCACGTTGGCCTCCGCTGCTGGCGAGACTGATGCTGTGGAGAAACTGAAGAAAGGTGCCGACTATGGGGGCAAGAATTACAAGGTGCATCTCGATGGCTACGACCAGACGGCCCTCTTTACCGGCAAGAGCGACAAGTCCGCTCGCAAGTTCGTTTTCTACTACGATGAGACCGTGCTCACGGCCATCCGCTACGAATCGTTCAAAGTTACCTTCTCCATGAAGGAAGGTGGGCATTGGGATGACCCGCTAGTTGGCCTCGGCCGACCGATGATCACCAACCTGCGCATGGACCCCTTCGAGCGACAAACCGGCGACGTGAATCGTCAATACGCGGAACGCAAGACGTGGGTGCTCACGCCCATCGTCGGCATCGCGGAAAAACACCTGATGACCTTCCGTGATTTTCCTGTGCGTCAGCTTGGCCTGAGTGCACAGATGGCGAAAACTCTCGAAGGCATTCAGTCGCAGATCCTGAAACTCAAGCCCAACAACTAACCGAATCTTGAAATTGAAGGATTCTTTCCATGAGCATCAAAACGCTATTGGCCGTTCTCAGCCTCGCGCTGGAAACTGCGTTCGCATCGATCGCAAGCGCACAAGAGATTTTGCCTTTTCCACCCGCACCATCCGGCTCCACTCCCGGTCTGACGATCCAGGATTCGACGTACAAGAAGCGCGTCGAGCCGAAGCGACTTGCCGATGGTGCGCCGAATATCATTGTCATTCTCATGGACGATGTTGGCCCCGGTACACCATCAACCTATGGTGGCGAAATCAATACACCGACGCTCGATCGCGTGGCGAAAATGGGTGTCTCGTTTAATCGGTTTCATTCCACAGCCATGTGCTCCCCCACCCGGGCGGCGTTGCTCACAGGGCGCAATCACACCCGCGTCGGTAATGGTCAGATCGCGGCGATTGCCAACGACTTTGACGGTTTCAGTGGTACGATTCCGAAGTCCTCTGCCACGGCCGCTGAAGTGCTGAAGAACTATGGCTACAACACCGGTGCCTGGGGGAAATGGCACAACACGCCGGAAGAGCAGATCACCTCGAAAGGACCATTTGATTATTGGCCCACCGGCTATGGCTTCGAGTATTTCTACGGTTTCCTCGCGGGCGAGGCTTCGCAGTATGAGCCGACGCTGACACGCAATACATCGCCAGTCACTGAGCATCTCCCCAAGGGCTACCACTTTACGGATGACATTGCGCAGGATGCGATCACCTGGCTTTGCGAGCAAAAGGCGTACGCTCCGGACAAGCCGTTCTTCATGTATTGGGCACCTGGCGCATCGCACGGTCCGCATCAGGTGATGAAGGAATGGGCTGACAAGTACAAGGGCAAGTTCGACGACGGTTGGGATAAGTATCGAGAACGAGTTTTCGCAAAGGCCAAGGCCAAGGGTTGGATACCGCAGACCGCGCAACTCACGCCGCGCCCCGAGTCGATGGCATCGTGGGATTCTATTCCTGAAGGGGAAAAGCCATTCCAACGTCGGCTGATGGAAGTCTTCGCTGGTTTCACCGAGCACGCCGACTACAACGCGGGCCGAGTGATTGATGAAATCGAACGTCAGGGCAAACTCGATAACACGCTCATTTTCTACATCTGGGGCGACAATGGTTCCTCCGCCGAAGGGCTGTATGGGACCATCAGTGAGCAACTCGCGCAGAATGGCATTCCGACCAAGATTTCGCAGCACCTGGACGCGCTGAAGGAACTTGGCGGCCTCGACGCGCTGGGCGGTCCGAAGACCGACAACATGTATCACGCCGGATGGGCCTGGGCGGGCAGCACGCCATACAAATCCACCAAGCTCGTCGGAGCCCACTTCGGCGGCACACGCCAGCCGATGGCCGTCTCCTGGCCGAAGCGCATTAAGGCAGACCCGACAGCGCGACCGCAGTTTCACCATGTCATCGACATCGT
>JADLDX010000332.1 GCA_020846515.1 Pirellulaceae bacterium | reverse complement strand
GCGATCGTAACTTGACCGACGCCAGGCGCCGATTCTATGACATTCTTGACGTAGCGATCGGCCAGCATGTACAGCTCGGAGGCAGTCCGCGGTCCCGAAACGGCTAGCGACATAACGGGCGATGAATCTGTGTCTTGCTTTTGAATGATCGGCGGATCAACCGTTGGCGGCAGGCGATTGAGCACTCCGGCTACGGCGTCACGCACGTCCTGCACCGCGGCATCGAAATTGCGATTCAAATTAAATGTGATCAGCAGCATCGCGCTGCCATCGGAGGAGATCGAACGTAGCTCCTCGATCCCCGAGACAGTGGCCACCGCATCTTCGAGGACTTGCGCGACTTCGGCTTCAACTTCGATCGATGCCGCACCGGGATAAGCGGTGCGCACCGTGATCGTCGGCATGTCCATACTGGGATAACGATCGACGCCCAGACTAGGAAAAGCCACAATTCCTGCGACCAACAAGGCTGCGATTAACATCAGCGCAAAGACTGGTCGACGCACGCATATTTCGGCTAACCAATACATCGCAAACGCGCTCCACTTGTGTTACTTACTCAGCCCGCTAACTCGATATGCCCACATGTTTTCTCAACGCGTTTGAGAATCTAGCCCGCATTTAACGGGTCGGTCGCTTCGGCTTTGATCGTCTTGTTTGGAGCTGGCACCACCGGCTGGCTTTGACTCTTAGCCGCAGATGCTGGTACTGTTTCAAGACTCTTTTTGAGACCGGGTGTGTCACCCTGGGGAACCTTTTCGCCTGCGCCATCGGCCAGCGGCGCGACCTGCTCCCGAGCATCATTGGCGACAGCTTCTGCTGGCGTTGTCGACGCAACGTCAGGAGGTGTCGTAGCTACAGGTGTCGTCGCTGCAGGTCCAGGCGAGCCTGTTGGGTCAGCCGAGGCAGCCAAAGCGCTGGGTGCCGTTGGCGAATCAGGGGGGAGCACCTTGGCCACGCGGCCAATTGAACCGTTAACGAGAAACTGCTCGCCTGGTTTGAGGCCGTCCACAATCTCGACCATCCGGCTACTGCGCCTGCCCGGAATTACGATTTGTTCTTTGGCGGAACCATCGACCAGTTTCCAAATCTTCTGGGCACCTGCAAACTCTACTAACGCTGATTCCGGTATGACCACCGACTGGGAATCAGGGTCGATGGTGACTTCGGCTTCCGCAAACAAGCCCGGCCGAAGTTTGCCATCACTGTTATCGATCAAGGCTTCAAAGGACAAGGAACGGCTGGCCATATCCAAGGCCGGATTGATACGCGTCACTTTTGCGTCGACTGGGCCATCCACCGATTCAATCGTCAATTGAACACGTTGCCCTAGTTGGATATTTGTTGCCAAGCGCTCTGGCACCGTACCACGAAAACGCAAGGCATCTAGCCTGACGAGGGTGAGCAGCGGCATACCTATCTGCACAAACGTACCGGCGGCTACTTGCCGCTGTTGTACAGAGCCGGCGAAGGGTGCGGTAATCTGCGCATCGCGAATGCGTTGCTTGGCTAGCTCCACTTCTGCCGATCGTACCGCAACTTGCGCTATGTTACTGTTAACACCATTCATGGCCGAGGCATATCGCGCTTCAGCCACTTTTTCAGCCGCGATCAGAGTCTGCAATTCCTCTTCGGTTACGGCATTCTGCTCGCGCAGTTTCTCCCAGCGTTCGCGACGGCCACGCGTTTCTTCCCAGGTCGCCCGAGCTTCCCGAACCGGGGGTGCGTTGAGCGGATCGAGTTTGGAAACTGGATCAGCGGGTTTAAGACCAATCAAGGCCCGGGCCTGCAATACAGCGGCCTCGGCGGCGGCCAACTGAAGCTTAAATTCGCTGTCGTCCAACGTGACCAGCGTCTGCCCCGGCTGGACTCGATCGCCAACATCTACCAACGTGTCATGAACCAGACCAGCCACGCGCGAGCCAAGCACGGTCTGGTCGTCGGCCATTAAACTGCCCTGACACCGTACGACGGTTGGCCAAACCTGCAGCGATACGTCCGCAACTTCGGCCTTAATCGGCTCCGCTGGCGGCGCAGGTTTCTTCTGTGCTTCAGTCGCCGGCGGCTGTTTATGGCATCCCGTGAGCGCCAGCATCAGACAACCCGCAAACGACAAGCTCAATATTGGCAGGGCTAATATCGAAAAGGTTTTCGGTTGCCGGCGAGATGGAAGCGGGCCTCTTTTCGGCAGACACCTAGCCAACTGAGGTATTTGATATTTTTGCATGAGCGAAAATTCATAGGTGGGAGGGTGGCCATCGGCCACCGGGGAATTCGCGGGCAAGGCAGCAGGAGGGGAACAACCGCCTTGGGGACTCTAAAGAGCTCAGCACTATTCTAGTCGCCCGACAAGGGGTGGAAGACCACTTTAACCCACATAACGGCTGGTTGAAGCGGAAATCGTATTAATATTTGTGTTGCACCCGACGGTCGAGCCACCGCCTAACCTCACGGGCCAACAATCCCTCGCATATGAGCCAGCCGTGCCAGACCTGAACGTCGCCCAGAATCCAACGGACAACGCAAGCGTCTTTGACGGGTCACGCAGCTGACCTGTTGGCCTGTCAGCTCGATCCGGAATAGTCGATTTAGTTTGTCGACGTTATATTGTCCGCTGAACCAGTCAACTTCAGTGAACACCTAAGTCGCTCAGCGCGTCAGCCTAGGGCGATTTTCTTGCAGATGGCAAGGACGGAAACGACGATGAAAACGGACGAACTTCGTGAAAAATATCTGGCTTATTTCCAATCTCAGGGACACAGCCGTCAACCCAGCGATGTATTGGTTCCCACGTGGGATCCTTCTGTCTTGTTCACTCCCGCCGGGATGAATCAGTTCAAGGACCACTTTCTCGGCAAGGTTAAGCTTGAATTCACGCGGGCGACAACCTGTCAGAAATGCCTGCGCACTGGCGATATCGATAACGTCGGCCGTACGGCATACCACCATACCTTCTTTGAAATGCTGGGCAATTTCAGCTTTGGCGACTACTTCAAGCAGGAAGCCATTACCTGGGCGTGGGAATTTTTGACGAGTCGGAAGTGGCTGGGTATTGATCCAGGCCGCTTGAGCGTAACGGTCTATAAAGACGATGACGAAGCGGCCAACTTCTGGCATGAAAAGATTGGCTTGCCATTCACACGCATCTCACGCATGGAGGAAGACGAAAACTTTTGGCCAGCCAGTGCACCAAGCCAAGGCCCCGACGGAGTTTGTGGGCCGTGCAGCGAGATTTATTATCAACTTGAAAATGGCAAGTCGGTTGAGATTTGGAACCTCGTGTTTACGCAGTTCAATCGCGTCGGGGCTCCGCCCAACAACCTGCGCCCGTTGCCGAGCAAAAACATCGACACCGGTATGGGATTGGAACGAACAGCCAGCGTTTTGCAGAATGTGCCAAGTAACTTTCACATTGATATCCTGGTCCCAATCGTCCAGGCTGCCGCAGAAGTTTGCTCGACCAACTATCAATACGATAGCGACAATGGTCGTCGCCTGCGTCGGATCACCGACCACGTTCGGGCTTGCACCTTCGCAGTGCACGAGAATGTGATTCCAGGTCCGAAAAAGGCGCGCTACGTGATCAAACGGTTGTTGCGTCGAGCCGTACTGGATGGTCATCAAATGGGAATGCGAGAACCATTCTTGCACCAACTGGTTCCCGCGGTCGCTGAGGCGATGAAGGGCTGCTATCCGGAACTTCGAGAGACAATTGGCCGCGTGACGGACGTAATTCGTCGTGAAGAAAGCGACTTTTTCTCGACGATTGATGCCGGATTGAATCGCATTGAAAACACCTTCGAATCGATGTCCAAGCAGGAACGCGTCATGGTGGACGGTCGTGAAGCGGCCAGTCTATATCAAACTTATGGCGTGCCGCCTGAACTGTTTCAGACGCTTGCGGCTGAACGCAATTTGACATTTGATTGGGACGGTTACCGCGAAGCCATGCTGGAACATGAACGTATCAGCGGAGGCGATCAACGGGAATTGTTCCAAACCGGTCCCATTGAAACACTTAAAGAAGCCCTACTACGTACCGACTTCCTCGGATACGAAACAACCGAGACGACCACCGAAATCAAAGGCATTATCGTTGGACCTCCCGATGATGATCGTCTGGTCGGCAAACTGGCCGCTGGTGGTGATCCCAATCAACCGGTTCGTGTCGTCCTGGATCGATCGCCGTTTTACGCTGAAGGCGGCGGTCAAGTGGGTGACACAGGCCAGATCGTCAGCGGCGACACACGCTTCGAAGTGCTCGATACCAAGCGAGTCGGTGAACTGATTGTCCATCATGGACGTGTGGTCAGCGGCGAATTGAAGGAAGGGCAGAAGGTCACCGCCAGCGTCGATAACAATCGCCGTCAGGCCATCGCCCGAGCTCACTCCGCGACTCACCTGCTCCACCATGCCCTGCAGAGCAGCGTCGGCGGACACGCTCAACAGCAAGGCAGCAAGGTGGATGCAGATTGGTTGCGCTTCGACTTTACGAACCAGGTGGCACTCACGGACAACCAGATCGATGAACTCGAACGCCTGGTGAGCCAGCGTGTCCAGGAAGCGGCCCCAGTTTCATGGAAATTGGTGCCACTTGGCGAAGCTCGCAAGGCTGGTGCCATGATGCTGTTCGGTGAAAAATATCCCGATCCCGTCCGCATGGTCAGCATGGGCGAGTTTTCGAAAGAGTTGTGTGGGGGAACACACTTGCGCAATACTAAGGAAGTCGAGCAGTTCGAGGTCATTGCGGAAGAGAGTGTATCGGCTGGCACACGTCGTATCGTCGCCTTGACAGGTCTGCGGGCCGCCGAGCATCGCGGGCAGGTTGAAAGCATTCTCAAGGAAGCGGCAGCGGTGCTGTCCACCACGCCTGGCCAGTTGGCAGACCAGACTCGCGCGCTGGTCAAACGCGTGCGCGATCTGAAAAAACAATTGCTGGGCGGTGGTAACGCAGCAGCAGAAGCCAATGCACCAGCAAGTGGTTCCGGCGGAGCGCTGAGCGGATATGCAGCTCAGCGGTCGGCGCTGCGCGATGTGGCACGCTTGCTGAACGTAGCTCCTCAGGAAATCGCTACGCGGCTGAAGGCTCTCCAAGACGAGTTGGCGAAGTTAGCTGGACAGGCGAACCGCCTGGCTAGTACCGGTGATGTTTCAGCCAACTCGCTGCTGGAGCAAGCGGTAGTTGTAGGTGACACGTCGATCATTGTCTCAGAAGTCAACGGTGCGACGCCCAATTTGATGCGACAGTGGATTGACCAGATTCGCAAACAAAGTGCGTCACCGGTGGCCGTTTTGTTGGCCAGTTGCGAAGGTGATGACAAAGTCCTATTGGTGGCGGGCATTAGCCGCACCTTGGTCGACCGCGGCATGTCCGCCGGCGCTTGGATAGGCCGAGTTGCGCCGATTGTCGGTGGCGGTGGCGGTGGAAAACCTGATTTAGCTCAGGCAGGCGGTAAACTGCCTGAAAAGCTGCCGGAAGCTATCCAAACTGCCAAAGACTCGATCCGTGAAATGCTGGGAAATCCGGCGGGAGCTTGACACCGTCACCTCCGCTTCGTTATTTTCAAGCTCTTTCCAATCGACACGCCTCAAGCAAAGGTCCAGCCACCGGCCGCGTGCAATTCAAAACATCCTACCGCACCGATCCTTCACCCGAAGTGCAGTCGCGACGTATCGCGAGCATCGTGGGGTGTGGGAAGGGTGCGTTATTTTGTTGGTGGCGGGGAATTGAAATAAAGTGCGTCACTTCGTTACCCTGTTTGAGATCAGTCAGCAGGAGTTGCATACGATCCTCTCGCTAAGCCAGCAAATGAAACAATTGCTGGCCGCCGGTCGTCGTCCACCCTGGCTGGCCCGTCGCGTCTTGGCCATGTTGTTTGAAAAGCCAAGCTTGCGGACACGCGTCAGCTTCGAAGCCGGCATCTTGCAGCTGGGCGGCGCCGCGATGTTCCTGGGTCAGGAAGTCGGCTGGCAAAGTCGCGAGTCGACGAGCGATTTCATTCGCGTACTGGCTGAATATGCCGATGTCGTCGTGTGCAGGGCTAAAAAGCATACCTCGGTTGAAGACCTGGCCGGTTATGATTGCGTACCCATCATCAATGGTTTGACCGACCTGGCCCATCCATGTCAGGCACTCGCTGACATTATGACCATGCAGGAAATCGCCGGGCCGCTGGCTGGCAGGACGATGACGTTTGTGGGTGACGGTAACAATGTAGCCCGATCCTTGGCGCTGGCTGCGGCCATGGTCGGCATGCGATTTCGCGTGCTTGGTCCACGCGATTACTTTATGGATGAAACTTGGATCAAGAAGATTCGCAGTAGCTATCCCCATGCCGACATCCAGCAGTCAACCGAAGCCAAGATTGCGCTCTCGGAAGCAGATTTTGTCTACACCGACGTCTGGACGAGCATGGGACAAGAGCAAGAAGCCGCCGAGAGGCGTTCTATCTTCTCGCAATTCCAGCTCAATGGTCACCTAATGCGACACGCGCCGCCCAAAGCTCGTGTTATGCATTGCCTGCCAGCTCACCGTGGCGAAGAAATCACCGATGAAGTGATCGACAGTCCTCAAAGCGCCATCGTGGCTCAAGCTGGCAATCGTATGCATGCGCAAAAAGGACTGCTGGTCTGGATGGGACTGCAGCACGATTGGCTCAATGCCGAGTGCCTCGAACAAGAAGGCATTGAACTGCCTCTGGGCTTCTCCTAAGTCACCGTAGGGTGTCCCCCGAAAACAGCCATAACCATGTCGTGAGGTTATGAGCAAATTTTCTTGGGATGCGATACGAATTGTGGATCGAAACCCAAGCGGCCCGTGAATCACGACAGCGATCACGATCGCTGTTGATTTAATTGCACGAACCGAATGCGGGGCAGCCGCGAGGCCAGGTTGGGCAGTTCGCGATCGACGATGCCCTGATCGGCCAGCGCGACCAATTCACTTGGCACGAATGTTTCTTTGGCCGGCACGTGGCATGACTTGAACAGGACCAGTTCGTCAGCAGAGACTAGCACTGCGAGCAGTGCTGCAAGCGAATCACTCGTTGTATCCCAACTCAACGGCAATCGCACGGGCAATTCGGCTTCGTTGTCCGCCCTGTAAAAGGCTCGCGTATGAATGATCGCTGAAGCATCTGATGCTTTACTTCGCGCGTTAGACAAGAACCACTGCAAACTTTCTGGGGTGCCAACGCGATTCCAACCTGGCAACTTTAGTGAGACCAAGCGATAGCTGATATCCATGGCATCGACGCATAACCAGTGCAGACTGATCTGGTCGTATTCGTTCTGTCTGGCCAGCTCGCGAATGGCATCGACTGGCAAGCCGCCGCCTACCAGCAGGCAGTTGACTGATGGAACTTGCGGCGATGATTCGCGCGATAACCAGCCTTGCAGATGGCCCGCAAAGTCTGGCATTTCCAACAAGCTACCGCCCAACTTGAGCACACGCACAGCGGGCTTTGTCATTTGGCCGTCACCACCCGCGCGTCCTGCCACAATACATGATCTCCCAACGTACTTTCATCTGCCGGATCAACCAGCAGCACAATCAACTGGGCGTCGGTGACGTCCAGATCGATAGAAACGGGCTTATCTCCATGGCGCAGAACAACGGATTGAAAGGCGTCGCTTAACTGGCCATTGCGGGCCAACATAACTTTACAACTGGCAGAGCCCAAAGCCAGGTCGGTACCGGCGGGACTTCGATTGGGCAAAATGCTAATATCCGCCAGAAACTTGGCCTTTGATCCATCCCATCGGTAGGCAACCTGCGCAGGGGCGTGAACCACCAGCGCACGCTCGATCGCTTGATTCCATTGGTCGAACAGAGGCTGGCCAAACAAATCGCGATCGCGTCCCAACGGCCATTCCAAGCGACCCGATTCATCCAACGCCCGGTAGCGAGCTGGTTCCAGGTTGCTCAGCCAAATAACGCCCTTCGGAGAGGCGATTAGACTGTTGATTTGTTGTACGAACTGGCTTGAATCATCTAGTGAAACCAACGAGCGTTGATCCCCCAGTGTAAGCTGTACTCGGCCATCCGCTCGCCGCTGTATACGTTCTACTTGCAAGTGACTTCCGTCGCG
>JADLDX010000331.1 GCA_020846515.1 Pirellulaceae bacterium | reverse complement strand
TGTCCGCGTATTTCACCACCTTGGAACGCAAGCAACTGGCCAACGATCCCAAGGATAAGTTTGACAAACACATCATCTCCGGCGATGAAATCATGTCGCTCAAAGCCGATGCCCGCGCCGAGATCTGGCATCCTGGCCGCGCCGCCAAGGTTACGCCTAAGCCGTTGACGCAAGCCTCGATGAATCGAGAGGAAACAACCAAAGAAGGTTCGCCGTTGGAACCGTTGGCCCGCTGGTTGACGGTCGACAATCGCATGTTTGCTCGCAATATGGCCAATCGCATTTGGTATCACTACATGGGCGTCGGCATAGTGGATCCGCCTGATGATTTTCGCGAGTCCAATCCGGCTTCTAATCCTGAATTGCTGGAATACTTGACCGATCAACTAATTGGCAGCGGTTACTCCACGCGACACGTCGCACGATTGATTGTGACCAGCCGCGCGTTTCGCCGCCAATCGGCCAGCGAACCGAACGATCGAGAACCGCTGGGAGGTGCGCGGGTCTTCAGCGGTTATCCACTACGACGGATGCCGGCCGAAGTTCTGTACGATGCGATCAGCGATGTGACCGAGGTGTTTTCCGCCCAGGATGATAAAGGTAGTTCGACGCTACCCGTTCGAGCCGTGGCCCGCGTGAGCGTACCCACCAAAGCCGGATTTATGACCACCTTTGGAAAACCAGGTCGGTTGTTGGTCTGCGAATGCGAACGTTCCAGCGAAGTATCCTTGGGGCAATCGTTGGTGTTGGTCAACGGCATCGAGACACGCGACAAACTGGCCAAAGAAGACAACTGCCTAAGTCAGCTCAGTGCCCAAGATGCATCGATCGAGCAAACCCTGGAGTCGCTCTACTTGAGAACTCTAGGCCGACCGCCTCGACCGGAGGAAGTCGATCGATTCAAGGACTATATCGCGAGTGCATCCTCGCGGCGCGCCGCGCTGGAAGACGTATTGTGGGCCCTGATCAACAGTAAAGAGTTTCCCTTAATTCGCTGAGTCCGTCCGCATTGTTCGCTTGGTTTAACAATGGAGCCAATAGTCTCATGCATGGTTGTGCATCGTATCGAGCCTCGCAAATGAACCGCCGCACACTGTTGCGGGTCGGCGGATTGGGCATGGCTGGACTGGGCATGTCTGGAATGGGACTGGCCGGTCTAAACTTGCCACAAGCCCTTGGGGCGGAGTCGAAAAGTTCCAGCACTGGTCACACTCGACGCCTGAAGGCGCACGCCAAGAACGTCATCTTTCTGCATCAGCATGGCGGCCCCAGCCACATCGATACCTTTGATATGAAACCGAAAGCGCCCGATGGCATTCGTGGCGAGTTCTCCCCCATCTCGTCTGCATTGCCCGGCGTGCCGATCTGCGAACACCTGCCGCGTTGGGGTCAGATGCTCGACCAGTGGGCTCAGGTGCGTTCGGTCCATCACAAGATGAAGAACCACAACTCGGCTGGCTACTACTGCTTGACCGGCAAAGTACCGCCGACCGACGATCAACGTCTGCGCGACTCGCTGGAGCTCTACCCGGCATACGGTTCAGTGATCAGCAAGTTCCTCGGTGCGCCGCAACCGGGAATACCGCCGTTTGTCGCTTTTCCACATGTTGTTCGGGACGGTTCGATCACCCCAGGTCAACATGCTAGTTTTCTTGGCAAGCGCTTTGATCCATTCTTCTTTGGCTCAGACCCCAACAGTTCGTCCTTTGCCCTGCCTGAGCTGGAATTGCCGCAATCGGTTGACCTAGATCGTCTGACGCGCCGCCGCGGGTTGCTGGAGATCGTTGATGCCCAGTTGGGACTGAAGCATCAATCATCCATCGCCAGCGGATTGGACGAATTTCAACAGCAGGCCTTGGGCATCCTGTCGGCACCGGGGCTCAAGCAGGCGCTCGATATTTCTCAAGAGCCCGATTGGTTACGTGATGCCTACGGCCGGACGACCTATGGCCAGTCATGTTTGTTGGCGCGGCGTTTAATCGAAGCGGGCACTCGCTTTGTGACGGTCTATTTTTCCAGCAGCATTGGCGGCAAAGGCAGCGAAGGTTGGGATACTCACCAAGATAACTTCACCGATCTGAAGAATCGCCTGCTGCCGGTAACCGACCAGACAGTGCCGACCTTGATCGCCGATCTGCGTAGTCGAGGTTTGCTGGAAGACACGCTGGTATTATGGATGGGCGAGTTTGGACGCGGCCCAAAGATCGGGGACCGCGATGGCAAAGGCCGCAATCACTGGCCCGAGTGTTACACGGTCATGATGGCCGGCGGTGGCGTAAAGGGTGGAGCGATTCACGGTGCCAGCGATGCGCATGGTGCCTATCCAGCCACCGATCCAGTTCGACCTGAAGATATCTCGGCCACGCTTTATTGGGCGCTCGGGATCGATCCAGCCAGTGAGGTCGTCGACACCCAGTCAAGACCTCTGCCGATCAGCGTTGGCGAGCCGATCACCGGACTTTTCTCTTAATTGGGCGAAGGCCATATTCGGCGTCGATCTGTAGCGTAACGGCGCAAGCCGTACGGTGAGTATCCTAGCAAATCAACGTCGGTACCGGACGGCTCGCGCCGTTCCGCTTTTAAACAGTTACCGGACGGCTTGCGCCGTTCCGCTTCTAATCAGCGAGCGCAATTGCACATAGCCGTTGGCCGATTGGGGCCCGTGTTCGGTGAC
>JADLDX010000330.1 GCA_020846515.1 Pirellulaceae bacterium | reverse complement strand
TACTCGATTTGATCTCACCGCCCACCGCCAGTATGGTCGGTATCGCGTGATCACGCGGCGAAACACAATCGCTGCTCGCCGGCTCGGGTGTCAAGCCAATGGTTAGTGGAGCAAAGCCGCGACCTAGCCGAATCGGCAATTCACCTGTCTCAGTGAAACGCACTACCGAATCATCGCAAACCGTCGCGATGGGCCGATTGTGAAATAAGAATCCGTCCGCCATGCTGGACAAACGTGACAACGCCTCGGCATTGTCGATCGCGATAGGTTCGTCACTCAGATTTCCCGAGGTCATGACCCATACGCTGTTTTGCTCGATCAAGAGATGATGCAGTGGTGCGTAAGCCAGCATGACTCCGATAAGTGGGTTGTTCGGGGCAAGAGCTTCCAGCCACTGCGTGTCGATTTTTTTCTGCAATAAGACGATAGGCCGCTGACGACTGACCAGCCACTGCGCCTCTTGCTCACCCACGCAAGCGAAACGTTGACAACTTGCCAAGTCGGCGACCATGACAGCCAAAGGTTTGTTAGGTCGATGCTTTCGATCGCGTAGACTGCGAATGCTCGTTACATTCATAGCATCACAGGCTAAATGAAATCCGCCGATGCCCTTGATCGCCACAATGGCTCCCGCTGATATGCGAGTTTGCACCTCGCGTATGACCGCAACAGTACGCGCAGCTTCGTGTGATAAATGGAACGGTGGCGCTTCAAGAGCTAGTACTTGTCGTGTTGCGTGTGCTGTCGCCGGTAAAGACCGCGTGTTTATGAGATGGGCTGAAGCTTGGGCAGCACGTGACTCTACATACCAAATTCTGGGACCGCATGCCGGGCAGGCGTTGGGTTCAGCGTGGAACCTTCTGTCCGCCGGCGAGTTATACTCGGCTTGGCAGGCATCACAGAGTGTCATCCCGCTGAGCGTGGTACGCGATCGATCGTAGGGCAGAGCTTGAATGATCGTAAATCGCGGCCCGCAATTGGTGCAGTTGATGAAAGGATAACCACATCGACGATCGCTTGGGTCGCGGAGCTCAGCCAGGCAGTCATCACAGATAGCGCTATCTGGTGCGATCGCGGCGCCAGTCAACTCCGAAGTGCGACTGTCAACGATGGTAAACCCAGTTTCATTTAAGTGCACCTGGCAGTCATGCACCTGCAACTGCACAATGCGCGCACCGATTGGCGCTTCGCCGGACAAACGCCTTTGAAAATCTGCGACGCGCGCTGAGGGCCCCTGAATTTCAAGCCAGACACCTCGCGCGTTGTTGCAGACCAAACCGGTGCACTTCAACTCTTGGGCCAAGCGCCATACGTAGGGACGAAACCCAACACCTTGCACAATGCCTGTGACCTGGATGCTTCTGCGAATTATGGACACAGTCTCCATCCTTCCGTAGCCACCGTCGCCAGACAGTGGATGGCCTTCCGTAGCCACCGTCGCCAGACGGTGGATGGCTACCAGGCGATTCTCCACCGCTTGGCGCTTGGCAGCGGTGGTTACACCAGTCCAGGTCGATTATGGTCCGCGGGACGGATCATAACATCCCAGCCATTTTTCGCAACAAACTCGTGGGCTTGTCGCACCGTCAATCCACGACGGGGCGGGTTGCTGAAGAAGTAGCCAATAACGTAGCCATTAACTGCTCATGCACTGAGCTGGAAAGACGGTTGGGGCGCGCAGCACCAGTTCACGATCAGCTCAAGCAGCGATAGGCGGTCGCTGCGGAGCGATGCCAGGTGATCGATACTGGGCAAGTGATGAATATCCAAAGCCGGCTGCGGCTTGATACTTGGAAACATATCGAAGAACTGTGTGGCGTAACTGTAGTAATCGATCGCACCACCGGTGTATAGCCACTGCATCGCCACACCGCGCTGGAGCAATTGGTTGACTTGGGACTGACACAGTTCTGCGTTACCGAATTCACGAATATCTTGGCCCAGTGGCATCGAAGCAGCGCCACCGTCGGCCCCGCTGAAGCGTGACATAACCAGATCTCGCCATTTGCTCAGACGGAGCAGCTTGGGAACATACTTATAAAGAAACCAATGACCATAAAATCGCCGCGTACGAAAACCGCATCCATCCATCAGAGAAAGCTTGACGATCCGCGGGTCGTCGATGGCTGCCGCCAAAGCATCATCGGCACCCGAGCAAAGACCGAACAGTATGAACCGCTCGTAGCCATGGTTGGCTTGCAACCAATCGAAAGCTTGACCGATCTCAGAGCTGGCCCGTTGTAGCGAACTGCCTTCGCTGGCTACCGCTAAACTTTCACCGATTCCAGAGAGGTCGAATCGGAAGGACGCCATGCCTGCATCGGCCAATCGACGAGCCAACTCGACATGCATGCGCATCGGACCAACATGGTGCAGCATGCCCGGCGTCAACATGACGACGGCCGTCTTATGACAGCGACGATTTTCCGGCTGACAATACCAACCGACCAGATGCTCTTGTCGGCCAAATACAGACATCAACTCCATGAGTTAGGCTCTTTCTGTCAGTATGTTCAATATGGCCTGTGTGGTTCGAAGAGATACGAATGCGCTATTGGCGTAGGTCAGTTGATCCCAGTAGATCTCGTCAGCGCATAACGACTTTTGCCAGGCGGTGCGAACGGGCTTGTCGGTCTGCATCGAAGACGAGCCATTTACCGAAGTCGAGTCAAGCTTGGAATTCGAAATGTTTTTGGAATGAGTCGTTAGCCACCAACGGCGCTGCGCTGGCACGGCCGAACAAGCTGCCCATGTCAGCTCAGCTATTTCGCGCTGTAAGCGAGCAGGCCAACAGTAGCCCAACAGTTCGTCTTGATTCGTGGCCCTAACTTGCAGAAAGCGTGTCAGACTGTTTAGTTCCTGGCGATGCATCTTCTGCAAATTCGCTAGGAAGTCTTTGCCTGAGATGACTGGATCCCACGCGATGAAGTTGGCCACTTGCTCGATAGGCGTAAGGTCTAGCAGGTTAGCGCCTAATCGCACTCCCACTAGCGACAGCTTCTCCAGGCCAAGTTGTGCGTGAATGGCCTGAACCGTCTGGCTGATATCCGCCGTCCATTGCTCGACGTGCAAGCGATCCGCTTCGCCATCGGAATCTCCCGTACCGGCATAGTCGAAGCGTACTACGTCGAAACCTTGCTGAGCCAATTGAGCAGCCAGTTGCTGCAGGTTGCGATGAGCACGCGTGTATTCATGCCCATAAGGTTGAGCGATTAAAACCGCATGGCTCCGGCCAGGCGTAGTCCCCTGCACCGCCGGATAGTGAACCGAGGCAAGCTTGGCGCCGCGGCTTTCGAGTTCCAGCGCGCGAATCATTGGCAGTCGCTGTCTTAGTGCAATTTGGTGTTGCCAGCGGGGTTCACTCTGAGGACCCTTACGAAGCATTTCCAAATGGTTCGCCAAGGTCGCAATGGTTGGATTGGCAAAAAAGTCTCGAACAGGGACGGCGATCTGGAGTTGACGTGAGAGCTGCGCAATGACGCGGGCTACCAGCAGCGAACTGCCACCCATTTGAAAAAAGTCATCATCGATACCCACGTTAGGTAACTGCAACACACTCTTCCATACCGACACCAACAAGCGTTCAAGTTCAGTGGTAGGTTGATTATCTGTTTCCGTGGCGATGCCTTGCAGCGCATCGCCTTTGGGCAGAGCGGCGCGATCGATCTTGCCATTGATCGTTTTGGGCATGCAATCCAAGATCGCGTAGCGTGTCGGCACCATGTAAACGGGCAGACGTTCGCGTAGAAAATCGGCCAAGGCTCGCGGCGTTGTTTGGCCGGATATGGAGACAACATTTCCAATCAGATACTTTTGCCCACCTGATTCCTCGCAAGTCACCAAAGACTCTCGTACATCCGGATGCAAATTCAACACCGACTCAATTTCACCGGGCTCGATACGATAGGACCCGATCTTCATCTGGTGATCCACTCGCCCTGAAAACTCGATGTCACCTGTTGGCAACCAACGAGCCAGGTCGCCTGTACGATAAAGTCGTCTGGGCTGTTCTGTTTCAGGCAAGGTTAACGTTATGAAGGCCTTCTCCGTCAGATCTGGCCGATCAAGATAACCGCGGGCAAGTGCTGGTCCACCGATGAACAAATGCCCCGTCTGACCAGGCTCCACTGGTCGCATGGCCTCATCCAGTATGACAGCCTCATAGCCGGGCAATGGTCGACCGATGGGCATCTGTGCCTCATCCCACTGCGAGTCTGGAATAAAGACAGTGCAGGTGACAGTCGTCTCTGTTGGACCGTAGGCATTGCACCATAGCATGGGTTGATCACAGAGACTCTTCCAACGGCGATAGTGCTCAACCGATATCTTTTCTCCCGTCACGATCGTCAGTCGCAAACTGCTTGGTACGCGAACCTTGGCCGCCACCATCAGGTCGACCCATTCGTTCCAATAGGCCGTGGCGATATGCAGAGCGGTAATGTCATACGTTTCGATCAAGTGTGACAGCTCAATGGCTGCCTCGGCGCGCTCGCGCGGTCGAATCACGATCGTGCTGCCCACCAACAGCGGCGGAAAGATCTCTTCAATGGCCACATCGAAGTTTAAAGTCGAGAACTGCAGCGTCCGATCGGCGCTCTCCAATCGATAAACTTCAATATCGGCCAGGCAATACGTCATCAGACTACCATGTTCGATCTGCACTCCCTTGGGCTTGCCGGTCGAACCCGAGGTGTACATGACGTAGGCCAATGAATTCAACGGCACATCGATCTCGAGATCATTGTCGAGATCATTGTCGAGATCGCCGCTGAGCTCGTTGTTGAGATCACTGTCAGCTTGATCAAACTCGGCGGCATCCGGACCACCGATTGTCACGTGAGTTTCATCGATCGCCGGGAAAAGGCTGCGATAGCCAGCATCGCAAAAGATATGTCGCACTCCGGCATGCTCGACAATGTAGGCCAAGCGATCCGGTGGAAACTCAGGATCCAGCGGCACAAAGGCCAGGCCAGCTTTCAGGATACCCAGCATGCATTGCACTGCCGCGATCGAGCGATCCAGGCAGATGCCGATTCGGGTTTCAGGTTGAAAGCCAATTTGATTTAATCTGTGGGCTATTCGATTGGCTTGCCGATTGAGTTCGGCATAGGTCAAGCGATGGCCTTCGAATTCGATAGCAATTGCATCGGGTGTCAGCGCGGCCTGATGTTCGAAATAGCGAGTGAAGCATGCACTAGCTATCGGATGGCTGAAAGTGTCATTGGGGACCAGCAGCGCGGCTTCCATAACGTCATGACCATTGGTTCGAAGGAATTGGTGCCCAGCCCATCGATAAAACGGGTAACGCGATTGGGCGCCGCGCATTCAAGACACTGGCCATGGCACTACGCATGGTCTCTAACCCAATCAACAGATCTGCGGCCGAAATCGTCAACGGCGGCAATAGCTTAATGACCTGGTCGTCCGCTCCACTGGTCTCGATGATCAGCCCTTGTTCGAATGCCTGGCGGCACACGGCCGGTGCCAAGGCTGCTGAGCCATCTGCTCCGCCGGGCATGCCAGTGTCGATTCCCCAAACCAGTCCGCGTCCGCGAATCTGCAAGGGCTGATCTTGGAATTCGTCAGCTAACTGTCCTAAGAACGTGGCGACCAGTTGCGAGTGACTTTCGATTTGTTTGGCTAACGCATCATCGCGCCAATACTCCAGCAGAGCCCGGGCAGCGACGAAGGCCAGATTGTTTCCACGGAACGTGCCCGTGTGCTGACCAGGTCTCCAGATATCACACTCGGGTTTGATCAAGAGCATGGACATCGGCAACCCACCGCCAATGGCTTTGGAAACGCAAATCAGATCTGGTTCAATTCCGGCATGTTCGAAGGAAAAGAACTTGCCAGTGCGTCCGTTACCCACCTGAATGTCATCGATGATCAACAGCACGTCATGTCGTTTGCAGATAGCGGCAATCCGCCTGAGCCACTCATCCGAGGCAACGCGAATTCCACCTTCACCTTGGATGGTTTCCAGTATGACGGCCGCTGGTTTGGGTAAGCCGCTGCTGCCATCGCAGAGCATTTTGTCCAAGAGCTGACTGGTGTCGAAGTCTCCCAGATATCCATCAAATGGCAAGTGCGAGACATTGTTGTGTGAGCCGTAGGCTTGCTCGTGATAGTACTGATTACCAGTAAGCGCCAATGCTCCCAGCGAGTGACCATGATAGGCATTAGTGAAGGCCACGATATGCGAACGTTGCTTTTGCTTGCGGGCCAGTTTGATAGCCGCTTCAACGACGTTGGTGCCAGTTGGTCCTGTAAATTGAACTTTGTAATCCAAGCCGCGCGGCTTGAGCAGAATCTGCTCGATGGCCTCAAGCAAATCAATCTTGGCAGAGGTGGCTGTGTCCAAACCATGCAGCACGCCGTCGCGTTGCACGTACTCGAGGATCGCAGCTTTGGCGAGTGGATTGTTATGACCGTAGTTTAACGTGCCGGCCCCAGCGAAGAAGTCTAGGAATCGACGACCGCTTCGATCCGTCAACCAGGCCCCTTGGGCTGTATCGAAGACAGTGGGGAATGCTCGAACGTAACCGCGAACGTTCGACTCCAGTCGCTCAATAGTGCTCAGGTCCACAATCGGTCCTCTTCGTGTTTCAAGGTAGGGACACCCGAAACTTACGTTGAGTTAATCGACCGTCTCACAGGCGGCGCGCCTCAGACCCAAAATGTCCAGGAGTCAATTCCACCTTCGCAAGATAAACCACGTGTAACGACTGTAGGCCGGTAGATAGAGACCGGAAGTAGATAGAGACCGGAAGTTGTATGCCGGAATAAGCGTATCGCTTTTCGGGCAACAAGTGTTCGAGACCAGTTGCCGCAAACCACTTGGCAGGTTTGCCGGAACAGCGATGAGACTTGTTCCGGCCGACCAGCCTATGGGGCTATTTGCGTTGGCTATTTACGTGGGTCGACTTTGAAGTCGAAGGTGTTCGGCTTACCAGCCACAACTTCGACCGACAGAGGACTCAAGGGCGCGTCGTAGTACTTTGAGTGGATACGACTCTTTTTGCCATTGGATTTGTCGACCCATTCACCGCCATCATTGATGTAATCGTCCTTTGATGGCCACGTGTCGCGCAGGGCAACTTTGTGAGTACCTGGAATGGCACCTTTTTGGGTACGATCATCAATTTCCAGCGTGAATTTGCCTTCGGTATCCGTTTTGCCGATAGAACGTGGGCCAGTGGTCGGCCAAAACTCAACCTGAATCAACTCCAGCGGCTTACCATCGAGAGTCACAACCCCGGTCACTTCGGCCAGCTTGGTCTTCTCGTCACATCCGCTGGCAGCCATCAGCGCCAAGATCACAATAAAGCCAACGTATCGTTTATTCATGCATGCATTCCTTAACTGCGTCAACACTAGACGCACGTCACCTGCGTGCCAGGCTTGCCGATCGAATTAATCGGCAATGCACACCAGTGAGCGAGCGTCTCAGTTAGGCAGCAATTCTCGTAGGTAAATAGGCTGCCAAGTTTACTCTGGTACGCTGGCGACTTCCCCGCCCGCCCGAGAGCCCAAAGCGTTGAAGGTCAGCAAGTCGATGGATTCGCTGATGAATCGCACCGATCCATCGGTCAGCGCAAACTGGGCGCCACCAACGTGCAAACTACCAAAGGCGTTGATTCGATCGTCGTAACGCAATGGATCGAGGAACTCGGCGCAGCTACGAATACGGAAGTTGATCGGCACGCCCGTGCCAAGAAACGCATTGCCTTCAGCACCAAACCAGATCCAACCCCAATTTCCCATCTTGGTTGTCGTGGTGCCCGTTTCCGGACCGCAGCGATCGAAAACTGGGTCTGAGAAAGACCGCTCGCCCATGAGGATTGTGTTGCTGGTACCGTCCATTGCGTCGCGGAAGCCGAATTGAATGTTGCGGCTGAACATACCGTTGGCGCGGCCGGTTGCGGCCGTGCCTCTTCCACCGGCTGGGCGTGGGTGATCATTGCCGGGACCAAAGGGGTTCCACAAACTGGCGCGCGTAGCTTGAAAGCCTGGGTAGCCGCGTTGGCCAGCGCACGCATAATAGTCGCCTCGTGCATAAACGCCGTTGCCCGTTGGACTGTGGCTCTCGTTATAGAGACTGCCCACATTGGAAGGACAGCGCAAGACGTTGGACAGCAGTTGTCCGACGGCGGCGGTGCCGTTGGTCGGCAACGAAGTAACACCATCGCCACCAAACAAACGGTTGGAGATCGTGTTGTTGTTATAAACCAGTTGATCCCAAGCATTGTAAAACGCAGTTTGCTCAACGTATGGCATCAGTTGATGCAGCAATGCGTAGCGACGGGCTTGACCAGTCGTACCCCACTCAGGATGACCCCAACCCGTGCCGTCGGCCCGCAGCATACCGAAGGGCAGCTTTTTATAAACGTCGTGAAAGTTGTGATTGGCCAAAGCCAGTTGCTTGAGATTATTGCTGCACTGCATCCGTCGGGCGGCTTCGCGCGCCGACTGAACCGCTGGCAACAATAGCCCTACCAAAATGCCAATAATGGCGATGACCACCAGCAATTCGACAAGCGTAAACGCCTTCGATTGTCGCTTCATAAAAATAACCCTAGCCCTTTACGAAAATCACGAAAGGTAAAGAATGTATTAAGAAAGTGTTAAGCACAGATTCGGGCTGCATAATGGATTTGGCCCGAAAAACTTTAAAAATCAATGGTAGGAAAACATTGAAAGAACGCAATCTGCAGATGCATTCACAAAGCTATGTGTTTGCATTCAAAAAAACTATGCATGCGATTGTACGAACGGGGCGGCTACATCTCCAGGTCGCAAAATCTAGCACGAAAGGCTCACTACCATTCGCCAGATGCTCCAACTGACAGGCGGCGGCATTATGCTCCTGGAAGACGCTTTCATCCCTGCGAAACAAGCCGAAGAGTATTTCACCGCGTTGCGGAATGAGGTGGATTGGCAGCAGAAGCCCGGCTTGTTTGGCCATCCGCAGCCACGCTTGATCGCGGCGTATGGTGACCCGGGGGTGATGTATCGATATTCCGGCCATAACTACCCTGCCCTACCCTGGACGACAACGCTCCTGGAGATCAAGCGTCAAATCGAAGCCATCAAACCCATCGAAGCTATTGAGTCCATCGAAGCATTCCAAGGTCAATACAATTATTGTCTGCTAAATCTCTACCGACATGGTTCCGACAGCATGGGCTGGCACGCTGATGACGAGCCGGAGATGGGGCATGTGATCGGCTCGCTTTCGTTAGGCGCCACACGCAAATTTCGAATCCGACACAAGGCCACCGGCGAAACGAAAGCCTTCGATGCCGCCAACGGAACACTAATCATTATGGCTGGCACGATGCAGCAACATTGGCAACATGAAGTCCCCAAAACCAAACGGGTCGTCGGTGAACGAATCAACTTGACCTTTCGGCAGATTCACCGACCGGTGCCCCCGGGCCGCTGAAACCGATTGACAACAATCCGTAGGCCGGAACAAGCGAAGCGCAGTTCCGGCAGCATTGCTCACAAAGTCGCCTGCCCCCTTTGATTCGACACAGCACACGGTGTCCAATGCACGGCTTTCCGGCCTTCGTTTGAAGACCGAATCGATCCTTTATGAATCAGACCAACACGGTGTTGGGTTAACCATAGAAAATGGAATGATGCAGTATCATCTGGCCGTTACCCCAGAGGGCATCGTGGGCCTTGTAAGTGTCGCGCATAAGAGCGGACTGGGGATAGAAAGTGCTGCCCTGCCGTCCAGTCTCGTTGCGGCGTTCAACGAATCGTTGAGCACTGGTTTGACACAATTAGCTTCGCAAGACTGGAGCGAGGCTTGCGCACAATGGTCAGCCGAATTCGCCTTTTGGCGCGCGTACGCTCGCCGCTACTTTAGCGCGCTGTGCCGCCAGTATTCAACTCGATCGCACCATTGGAATGCGCCTGCTTGCCCCGATCCGACGACGCTGGATGAAATCGTCCATGCCGCGCCGCCCATGCTCGGTCTGGAGTATCTGCGCAGCGATGTGCTGCGACAGGTGTGGGAGAGTCTGGATAGCTTCACGCAAAAACAACTCGCCGCCTCTCAACTCGACCTGACGGCATACCTCAAGTCGCTGGATGAGCAATGGAACTTGATTGGCCGAGTCACTTTTCATCTGGCCGAGAACAAAAAAGATCCTGCAGCTCCGTTCGCATTTCTGGCGACGTTCACCGAAGGACAATCCAGCGCTGGCGTGCCGCAGCATGTGCCGTTGTCCGAAGCGCTTAAGCAATCGTTGTCCTCGAAGGACAGTTCCAAAATCAATCAATTGCTCGAACCCGTCTCGCGGGCGGCCAAGAGTTGCCCAGTAGTCGCCGAACTCCTCGAATCACGCAAGCTCTTCGCACTCCAAGCGTGGGGGATTCGTCATGCGTATGCGTTTTTATCAGCTGTGCCGGATATGGAACAAGCCGGCATCGTGGTCCGTGTGCCTAATTGGTGGAACGCTGCGCGACCGCCGCGGCCTCAAGTAAACGTCCGCATCGGTTCACGGGCTCCGGGGCTGCTCGGACTAGAAAGCTCGTTGGACTTCGATATCGATGTGGCTATCGAGGGCCAACCGCTTAGCGAAGCGGAGCTGAAGCAACTCTTGGCTGCCCGCGAAGGTTTGGTGTTGCTGCGCGGCAATTGGGTTCAAGTGGACGCGAAGAGTTTGGAATCAGCCTTAACGCATTGGCGAACCTTGCAGAAACAGCATGTTCAGGGGATCGATTTTCTGCAAAGCATGCGTCTGCTGGCAGGCGCGAGCCTCGATGCCAACATGGAAGATCAGCCCGCGCAGGAGTGGTCGCGAGTGGAAGCTGGACCATGGTTACGTGAAGTGCTCGAACAACTGCGTTCGCCCAGCGACCGATCGGCGATCGATCCTGAATCGGGCATTCAAGCCAAACTGCGGCCGTATCAAGCCGATGGTGTGCGTTGGCTCTGGCTGGCAACCCAGCTTGGACTGGGCGTGTGCCTGGCCGACGATATGGGCTTGGGCAAAACGCTTCAGGTTATCTCGTTGTTGGTCCAGCTAAAACAACAATCATCGACAGCAGTACGAACTGGCCGGATGGACCGTGTTCGCGAAACGACGGAAACGCCCACACCGAGTTTATTGATCGTACCGACTTCACTGCTCGGCAACTGGCAACGTGAACTTGCGCGCTTTGCACCTCAACTGCGCATCCAGGTGGCGCATCGCTCCTACCAGGATGCTGAGCAATTGCAAAAGATGGCTGATGATCCAGCGCAAGTGCTCAGTCACTGCGATGCCGTGATCACGACCTATGGTACGATCCGTAAAGCTGATTGGATCAGGCAGCTCACCTGGCGGTTGATCGTTCTCGATGAAGCTCAGGCAATCAAGAACTCTGCGGCCGCGCAGACCAAAGCCATCAAGCAGATCCCTGCTCGAGGTCGGATCGTTATGACGGGCACACCTGTGGAGAACGATTTGGGTGACCTGTGGTCATTGTTCGATTTCAGTTCACCAGGTTTGCTCGGCAGCGCCACCGTCTTTAAACGCTTTGTTTCCAGCAAGGATGAAGCGATCCGCGCTAAACATCTGGTTGCCGTGCGCAAGCTGATTCAACCTTATGTACTGCGTCGTCTCAAGTCGGATCCCACGGTCGCACCCGACTTGCCACCCAAAACGGAAATGCGTGTGGACTGTGGATTGGCGCCAATGCAAGCGGCCCTATATGCTGAAGTCATCCAAGATCTAAAGACCACGCTCGATTTAGCCACAGGTATCCAACGACGCGGATTGGTACTGGCCGTCCTGATGCAGCTTAAACAGATCTGCAATCATCCCGCTTTATACCTCAAGCAAGCCAACTTTAAGGCTCAGGACTCTGGTAAGTTCGCAGAGATGGCATCGCTCTGCGAGCTGATGTCCGAAAAGCAGGAGAAAGTGATCGTCTTCAGTCAATTTCAGTCGATGTGCGAGCCGCTGAAAAACTTCTTGGCTGAAGTATTCGGACGTGAAGGCTTTGTATTGACAGGAAAGACGACGGCGAAAGCCAGGAGCAAGATGGTGGCGGATTTCCAACAGCCCTTTGGCCCGCCTTATATGGTCATCTCTGTCAAAGCGGGCGGCACAGGCTTGAACTTGACCCAAGCCAGTCATGTGATTCATTTTGATCGCTGGTGGAACCCCGCTGTGGAAGATCAAGCGACCGATCGTGCCTTCCGAATCGGCCAAACGCGGCATGTGCTTGTGCATAAGTTCGTTTGTCGAGGCACACTGGAGGAACGCATCGACGAACTGATCCAATCCAAACGCAAACTGAGTCAGGAGTTATTCGATCAGAGTGGTGAAATCAATCTGACCGACATGACCACTGAGCAGATCATGCAGTTCGTCGCTTTAGATATCTCCAAAGCCGCAGGTGCCTAATGGGCCCAGGTATCTTGGCCAACGGCCCTCGGCTTCTTGGCCGACGGCCTTCTTCATCGTAGCCTAAGGCACCGCCCTACGTACAATGCTTCGCGCCCGCCCCGATTGCCCAACGACCATAAACAATTGCCGTTTTGGTTGACGATGTTTGACCATGTGCCCCAAGGACCGGGGACACAGACAATTCTAATTCTATGCTAGCAATGGTTGATTACCTGTGTCCCTGAGTGATCATATCCCTGCTTTGTGCTAGCGATCGGACCAAGGTCTCGGGGACACACACGTTCAGCTCCGTTGCTAGCAATTGAAGTTTGCCTGTGTCCCCGATTGGTTATGCCCGAGTGGTTACGAGTATGCTAGCAATGACCCATTATCCGCCAAGGCCACGGGGACCACGGGGACCACGGGGACACACAAGGTTCCGGGGACACAAACAATTCAGTTTCTTTGCTAGCAATAGGTGATTGCGTGTGTCCCCGGGTGCTCTGTCCCCGGGTGCTCATGTCCCGGGTGGTCATGCTAGCAACGGGAACTTGGCACGGGGACCGACGCATTCGCTTTGTGCTAGCATTCGGACGAAGGCCACGGGGACAACGAAGGCCACGGGGACACACACATTCAGTCCTCGTGCTAGCATTTAGAGATTGCCTGTGTCCCCGAGTGGTTTGTGTCCCCGAGTGGTTATGTGCAAACAATTGACCAATGTCCCGTGGAAATGTCCCGGGGACATAGACAATTCAACTTTTATGCTAGCAACAGTTGATTGCCTGTGTCCCTGGGGGATCACTTTTGCTAGCGTTGAAGATTGCCGGTGCCCCCGAGTGGGGCCTGCTTTTTGCAAGCAATCAATTGTTGGCTGCGAACGGCCAAGGTCTCGGGGACACACACATCCTGCTTTGTGCTAGCAATCGAAGAGTACCTATGTCCCGGGTGGTCCTCCCCGGATGGTCAGCATGCAGTTCGTCGCTTTAGATATCTCCAAAGCCGCAGGTGCCCAATTGGCTCAGTTTATTTGGCCAACGGACTTCTTCATCGTAGCCTAGGGCACCGCCCCCGATTGGCCAATGGCCATAAACAATTGCCGTAGCGGTTGATGATGTTTGAGTTTGAGCGTTGCCCCAAAGTAACCGGGCGAGCGCCCAACGGCGTCAGCCCTTTACAGCCCTACTCTTTACAGCTTTACTCTTTGCAGTCTCACTCTTTACAGCTTGACTGGTGGCTGACTTACTCTTGGCTGTCTTGTTAGGTGCACTTAATACAGCAGGTACCCGTGGTGTTTTGGCGGGTTTGTTCCGCTGGACATCGACGGTGATCCTCGTGGCAATCGGCTCGGATGATCCAGCTAGCTCGATGCCGAAGATGCTGCCTAGGTCGGCGTTGGCCAGGCTGGCATTGGCATCGGCATTTAATCCCATGCGTTCAGCGACTTGCCCCACCTGCCAGCCTTCGGAAACCAGTTCTGATTGGTCTACACCGCGCATCATGAAAAACAATTCGGGCTTGGTGTCCAGCAAGTGCCCGACGCCGTAGAGTGTAGCGGCTGCATGTTTGCACATGCGCGCCCCGTCTGGGCAACTGCACTGGATCTTGATCTCGCGTGGTTGTGGAAACAGACCGTCGCGGCGGTCGGTTAATCGCTTCAGCACACTGTCGGGTAATTTGCCGGAGAGCAGTTCCAGCAATGTACTAACCTCCGCCGCGCAGTCGGCACAAATCGCTTTCCAAGTCTTCGGAGGCAGTTTGTTAATGGTGATCGCGATACGATAGAGACTGGAACCACTGACCAGCGACGTGATTTTCCCAGGGTGTATTTGAAGATCGAGGATGGAACCGTTGCGAGCATACGATCG
>JADLDX010000329.1 GCA_020846515.1 Pirellulaceae bacterium | reverse complement strand
CTTGGCACCTCGGAATTCCGATAACCCACAATAGCCCAGCCCGCCTGCCTCCAATTCTAACCTAAGTTGGACCGGATGTGTCGAATATCCTCAATTCCAGCACGGGTTGCAAGCACGAATCCATCGCGTAGGCCCCAATACAGCAGCCGAAGTTCTACACCGCAAGAGGAATGAGAATCGCAGAGATGGACCGTGGCTACATCCGGCCCTAACTCTGCGTCTCTCTATTCTCTCGCGGTGTATAAACATCGAGCAGGTATCGAAGAGCACACCCGCCTTGGAGATGGTCTCTCAGAAAACGCCACTAGCGCCACAGGTAACTCGCGCGTCGCATCAGTCGTCGTCCAAGCCGGAGTTCTACACCGCAAGAGGAAAGAGAATCGCAGAGAAGGGACCTTGGTTACGTCCAGCCCTAACTCTGCGTCTCTATATTCTCTCGCGGTGTAAAATTATGAACCGTCAATCGGGGGCTTCGGGGCTAGAACTGCATCTGCAGACGAAAGACAACGATCTGCGAACTGCTTTCGTTTGCCCAAATTAGTCGCAGTTCAATCGAGTCACCCATATCGACTAAGACCCAGTAGGCGTCGGCAAATCCGGACTCGCCTAGCAGCATCACTTGGCTACTCGACACACCGTTCACGAGGACGAAGTCCGGCACAACGCCGCCACCAGCGCGTGCGGCTTGCGGTACGGTTGAATTCGCGACCGAATCGATGACGTCAAAAATAATGATGTCACCACCACCGCCACGTGTTTGGGCTTGCGCCATGGGCGCTGCCGATCCGCTGACCACGACCAACGCCGCCACGACCAATACCGCCACTGCTCGCGACCAAGGTATACCGCCCAGAACGTTCAGGTGGAACCGCGCTACGCTCTGACAGACATTCTGCAACATGATACATCTCCCGAGAAGCTTGAAGGGCGTGGTCAGTCGAACTGGCCAACAGCTCTTCGATACCGATAAGGTGCAGGCTCGACATTCGAGCATGCGATATCAGTTAGGGCGTCCGTCTCACTCCGGTGGAACGCGCTACTTTTCGAGTTGCGAACAATCGCGACTTGCACTACTTATTTGCTGCCTTGAGCTGAGTTCTATTTCTGTCCCCCTTTTTTCTGTCTGTCTTCTTCAATTCTTCAAAGCAAGAGTTTCGTTATCGACCAGCCCGCCCGAATAAATCCCCAGCCTGTAGAAGACTGAGCGAGACAGAAAAAGGGGGACAGAAAAAAAGCAATTGGGCAACAACTGACCAAACGTGTTTGAAGTCACTCGCCACTTTGCTTCAAGTACAGAGCGTAGGCTGCGGACAAATCGATGGGTGCACTGGCGGGGGCTCCGTGCAGCAGTAGACCGTACCGCAGACGCAGAGTCTCGCCTGGTTTGACGATCACCTTGCTGCGTTCGCCCTTATCAAAAACCTTTTGTCCAAACGGGTTGGCGGTCAGAAACCCGTAATCGCGGGCATGCATCCTGGATGGTCGAAAATTCTTTGGATGGCACATCAGTGTCATACCAATGCGCTGACCGTCGACCACACCGCTATAGTCGCACCAGTTGGTCGTATTGCCCCAAATCTCTTTCTCGTTCCGACGGCCTTCTGAATCCAGCATCGTGCCATTCTGCTTGACGCTGATAGCGGTGCTGACGCGCATACCCAAACCCATCTCCTCTTGGTCACCAAAAAAGAATTCGCTTTCACCATCAAACACGGAGTCCCAGAGTAACCAGCATCCGAACGGTGAGTTGATTAATGAGAATCGACAAGTCTCACGGCAGACCAGCGTACCGTCAGCGCGTTGGTAGCGATTGCGCACCGCGAAACTCGCCTGTTTGTCGTCTGCCTGTGGCTTCTCCACAAACGCTTCGTGAACGATAGGATCTTTATTTCGCCAAAAGTCGCAGCCACTCAAATCCCCAAAAGCCATCCAAATGCCGGGATGCAGTGTGGCATGGTCCGAGCTATCGATCCCTGGCACTGGCGGATGATTTCGCGTGACTTGCTGACCGCTGCCCACGTGCACGTGAGCGAAATATGGACGCGGGATGGTCTGGTCGCGAAAGACATAAGTTGCCACGGGCTGGCCGGCCAAGCTGATAACTAAACGATCAGACTGTTGCTCGATGACGAAGCCAGGCTCAATCGCTAGGCAATTGCCTGAGACCACTACAAGGCCGAAGAAGAGCAGTTTGGAAAGCGTGGGGTAAAGATTCATCGTGATAGGGCTTTCAATAACCGGGACGCAATTGTTGAGTCACTGACCCGAACAGGCTCCGTAGGGTTGTCCCACCAAAAACTTCCAAAATCATAACAAGAGCTTGTAAGCAAATGTTCGTTGGCTGTAAGACAATTGTGGATCGACTGACGAACGCTGTGGTTTCGAACCCTAGCTGAACAGGGCGACCCAAAATGAGAATAGCGCATGCACAGAGTGTGTGGCAGCCCGCTACGCCTGTTCACGATGAATGTGCCTGAATCCCGAATCGGATGTGTCGACGTGCCTAGCGATTGAGCTCGTTGATGATCAAGAGTGCGTCCATAGGTGAAATAATCTTGTCGGCGTTGGTGTCGATATAGCCGAAAAATTGCGTGGGGAAGCTGCCGGAACCATTGGTATTTATATAGTTGATGACCAGTAAAGCATCCAGCGCTGAGACGACACCATCGCCGCTGGCATCGTTGAAGTTACCAAAATTAGTACCAAAGATCAGGTCGTTGTCCCAGAAGAATTCGTCTGGTGCAGGTGGCAACGGAGCCAGTGGTGGTGGCGGAAGTGGCATCAGCGGACTAGGTCCGACGTGCGACGGAGTCGTTGAGACCGTACCATCTGGGTAACAGAAATCGCCACCTACGTCGCATATGTAAAGTGGTTCCGAATCCACGGGCGCAAACAAGGGGCCAATCGGATCGGTCGGACGAGTCCCGGAGAGTCTCACGTTCACCGCGGGCTGTGTTGCCGCTTGCGAAACCACAGATACCTGGAGGTAGTGCTCTCCGGCGTCGAGCAACACGCCAGGCAAACTGCGCATCGTACCCAGTGGAGCGACGATATTGTGAATCAATTGCCGCTGGCTGTTGAACAATTGAAAGATCGCTTGGGTCTCTTCTGAAACACTGCCCGAAACAGGCGATGATTCAAGTGAGAATGTAATCACTTGCGGAATTGCCAGGTACAGCGTTTGACGGATGGTCGTCGCTTCCTTGGTGATAGTGCCCGCTGCAAACAAATCGTTCGAAGTCAGCGTGGTGCTCAACTCTAGGTTTACGGAGTAGTTGCCAGTTCGATGAACAGCATCCACACCCGTTGAATCCAATCGTACCAGATAACGCGTATCCGCCTTTATATTCGAGATCAACAATTGCGTGGCACCGTAGCCGACCGATAGCAACTCGGCATTGAGCTCCACATTGTTGGTATCGAACACACTAATGCGCGGAACTAACTTACGTAGCGTGAGCGATTCAACGTTGACCAGCAGCTTAGTACCGACGTCGATCTTCTTCGGCGTGGTGAATTGCAGGTAATCGATGTCGACTAAGTCCGAGACAGTGCCAACCGTCGAATAAACCGTGCGAGCAGTCGACGACAATGCAGGCAATAGCCGGCGAGCATTTACATGGCTATCGTCAGCATGATTGTCATCGTCGGAGTAGCCATCGGCCCCCGAATTCTGTAGATGGTACGAGAAGCCACGCTCGGCCCCGCGACTGTCGAAATACCAGCGGTGGACCATATTGCCCCACTGCGCTATCTCTGTTCGACCAGCGGCGAGAATGTTTGGTTGGCCGACCGTGACGGCATAATCACCTTGCGACCAAAATGCGTCGGACGTTGCTGAAACGCGAATGAAGTACTTCTCGTCAGCAACCAGACGATCCAAGGTCAACGTAGCCTCGCCACCCAAGGCTGTCGCAATCGAATTGCGGCCAAGCACCACTCCATTGCGTTCGAGCAACTCGACCTGCACCTTAGCCAGGCTTAACCCATTGGTACGTACGTTGACGGCCATTGGCCCTGTATAAGCTGCATCCGTATGGATTTCGAATACGTCGACATCTCTACTGTTTAGCAAGTCACCGAACTGCAGCCAAACTTGCGAGCCGTTAAAGTCGTCGGGCGAACTCTCATCATCTTCGTTTCCCTTGATGCGGTGGGCCTTATCGATCGTATCATTGCCTTTGTCACCTTCCGTTGGATCAGCATCTCGCGGACCATGCAATGACCGCAGAATGGCGATGTCTCCCGCTGTGGGTGCAATGGTAGCCGAGGGTCCATGCACGTTCATCGGCGACTTAGGGTCGTTGCTATGCTCCAAGCCGAACACATGTCCCAACTCGTGCAACGCCACCGTCTCCAAGTCTTT
>JADLDX010000328.1 GCA_020846515.1 Pirellulaceae bacterium | reverse complement strand
CGTGATCTATTTTTATCATGGCGGTGACGAACTGGTATTTATTAGCAGTGCGGATTGGATGCCACGCAACTTGGACCGCCGCATAGAGCTACTCGTGCCCGTCGAAGACGCACCGGCTCGGCGGCGTTTGATCAGCGTGTTGGAAGGCTTTTTCCGTCACAACCAAAATGCTTGGGAACTGCAAGCCGATGGTGCTTACCGCCGCCGCCAACCCGACGATGGCCATGCCCCGTATCGTTGCCAAGAGGCCCTGCACCGACTGGCCGTCGAGACACTCAAACAATCCGAACAGAGTCGCCGTACCATTTTCCAGACCCATCAACCCGCCTCCAAACGCGATTGATCGCCGTTGAACTTCGCACTCTCCGGGGTGCGGTGTAAACTACCCTTCGATCAACTTCCAAGTCGCTACTCGAGTGGTCATTACCAAATTGTACCCTGCACTCGCAGAACATCTTGGTTAAAATAAGTTGGTAACCAACCCCTACCCCAACCACTCATCCCACGACTTATGATTTATCTGATGAATGCTAAGGCTTTGCGATGGATGGCCCTGCTGGGCATCTCGCTGACTGCCTCGACCATGACAGAGTCGAGTATCTCTGGAACGAACATAGCCGCGGCGGCTGACCCCAAGCCGGTTGACTTTTCTCATGAAGTCGTACCGTTGCTGAAGAAGCACTGCGTTAAGTGTCATGCTGGCGACAGTAAGAAAGGTGGCTTCTCATTTAATACTCGCCAAGACCTGGTCGAGGGCAGTGAAAATGGGCCCGTGGTGGAACTGGGCAAAGCCGATGCCAGTCGCCTGATCGATGTTGTGATATCGACTGACGCGGATGAGCGGATGCCGCCTGAGGGTGATCGCTTGAGCCGAGTCGAAGTCGACCTGCTCAAACGCTGGATCAACGAAGGTGCCAAGTGGGAAGATGGTTTTGCGTTCAAAGCTCCGGCCTATGAACCGCCGCTGAGACCGCGCAAACCTGAATTGCCAGCCGCTCGTCAGGGGCGCACTCATCCGATCGATCGGATCATCGATCAGCACCTGACCCAGCGCAATCAACCCACGCCTCCGCCGGTAAGCGATGCGGTATTCGCGCGCCGCGCCTGGTTGGACCTGACCGGACTATTGCCTGAGCCCGAAAAGCTGTCCAAGTTTCTCAAGGACTCGCGAACTGACAAAAGAGCGCGACTGATCGATGACCTGCTGGCTGACGATGTGGCGTATGCCGAGCACTGGTTGACGTTCTGGAATGACCTGCTGCGCAACGACTACGACGGTACCGGCTTTATCACCGGTGGCCGCAAGCAGATTAGTGGCTGGTTGTATCAATCGCTGGTCATCAACAAGCCCTACGACCAATTCGTTCGCGAATTGATCGCGCCGCCAAGTGAGGACAGTCGCGGATTTATTGAAGGCATCAAATGGCGCGGCGAAGTTAGCGCGGGCCAAACGGTAGAGATTCAGTTTGCCCAGAGCATTTCACAATCGCTGCTGGGAATCAACATGAAGTGCGCCTCCTGCCACGACAGCTTCATCGACCGCTGGAAGTTGGAAGAAGCATATGGATTGGCAGCTATCTACGCGACGAAACCGCTGGAGATCCATCGCTGTGATAAACCGATTGGGAAAACGGCGACGGCTACCTGGCTGTTTCCTGAGTTGGGACAAGTAGATGCCGGTGCACCACCAGCCGAACGCTTGAAGCAATTGGCCGGTTTATTGACACATCCCGAAAATGGACGCTTGACGCGTACGATGACCAATCGGTTATGGCATCGGTTGATGGGTCATGGTGTAGTCCACCCGACCGATTCCATGCAGACCGAACCCTGGAACGCTGACTTACTGGACTTCTTGGGTAGCGATTTCGCCGAGCATGGTTATGACTTGAAACATACCCTGCGGCTGATTGCCAACTCACAAGCCTATCAGAGTCGCAGCGAGATTCTCTCGGGTGAAGACATCCGGGCCTATCAATATGCCGGACCACGCGCCCGACGCATGACGGCCGAACAGTTCATCGATACACTCTGGCAATTAACCGGCTCGGCCCCAACCAAAATGGACGCCAAGTTCTTGCGCGGCAAGTTGGATCCGGAACTGGCTCGCCAATTAAAGCTCGGAGCGCAGTGGATTTGGTCGTCGACCGGTCAGCCGCCGGCAGCTGCCGGCGAGAAACGTAGCTTCCGTAAAAAGTTCACCTTGGATCAAGCCGTTGATCGTGGCGGCGCTGTCATCGACTGCGATAACAAATTCACGCTATATGTCGATGGGAAAAAAGTGGCCAGTGGTGACAACTGGAACGTGCCTTCAGCCATCTCCTTGGGACCGCTGGCCAAAGGTGAACATGAACTGTTGATCGTAGGCGAGAATCAGGGTGATTCACCAAACCCTGCCGGTCTATACTTCGAAGCTCGCTTCGACAATAAGCCCCGCGGCGATAAGCCCAGCGGCGATAAGCCAAAAAGCGACAAGCCAGATAGCCATAGCCAGTCGGTCACGACGATCGTCTCAGATAGCAGTTGGGAATGGTCGGCCACGTTGCCCAGAGACAATGGCAAGTTTGCTAAGGTCCCTGACGATTGGCAACCAGCCGTGCCACTGGCCAATCAAGGCACATGGGCCGCTGTCACGGGTGAATTGCAAAACGCGTTGGCTCGCGCCAATCATGTGCCCATGCGCATGATGCGGGCCGCCTTGCTAAAGGCCGATCCGCTCATGCGCTCGCTGGGTCGTCCCAATCGCGATCAAATTGTATCGATGCGTCCCAATGATCTATCAACATTAGAAGCACTTGATCTGGCCAATGGTAGTCAAGTAGCCAAGATACTCAGCGACGGCAGTAGCAACTTGCTGGCTCGCGATTGGCGTGGAGCGGCAGAGTTTACTGAGTGGCTATATCTGCAAGCGCTCTGTCGCCAACCCTCGACAGAGGAACTCGCGATTGCCGTGGAGATGTTGGGCGACCAACTGTCGGCTCGGGGTGTCGAAGATCTTTTGTGGGCAGTCGTGATGCTGCCTGAATATCAAATAGTGAGGTAGGCGGAATATGGAACTAGAACAAGATCCCAATCGACCACGCGCCGACGTGCGCCGCGACTTTATCAAAAAATTGGCTGCCGCTGGTTCGATGGCCATGATGACCGGTCAGCCGCAAGCGGTGCGGGCCAGCGATGAAGCGGCCGCTCCCAAAGCCACGGCTGATGCGTGCATCCTGCTGTGGATGGGCGGCGGAATGGCTGCGCCCGATACGTTTGATCCCAAACGCTATTCGCCCTACAAGCAAGGCCTCGAAATCAGTTCGATGCTCAGCACGTTCCCGGCCATCGATACGGCCGTTGACAATATCAAGATTTGCCAAGGGCTAGAGAATATTGCCGCCGTCATGGATCGCGGCAGTTTGATTCGTAGCGCTGTGCAACCCGACTTGGGAAGCATTTTGCATTCGCGTCATCAATATCATTGGCACACCGGTTATGTACCGCCGCAAACCGTCGCTTGCCCGCATATCGGTTCGTGGATGGCTAAAGTGCTTGGGCCGCGCAATCCTGTAATCCCGGCCTTTATCAACATCGGACAGCGACTGGAAGGTTTCGGCGAAACCGAAGAGATCAAGGCCTTTACGACCGCCGGCTTCTTTGGCAGCGAATTTGGCCCGATGAACTTGCCCTTCCCCGATGAGGCTGCTCAATCGGTCAAGCCGCCCAAAGGCATGGACGCGCAGCGCTTCGCCAATCGCGATCGTTTGTTCAAGCGACTGGTCGTCACGGGCGTGACAGGGGTGGTTGGCGTCGTGTTGTT
>JADLDX010000327.1 GCA_020846515.1 Pirellulaceae bacterium | reverse complement strand
GGGGAGGGGGCCTCCCGTGCTAACCAAAGCCAGAAGCACTTCGCTGCCAACTCGACTCTGCGGCGCACGCACCCTCCCCGAAAAAAACACGCTAAACGCGTGTTTTTTTCGACCCTCCCGGGCGCTGCGCTGGGAGGGTTAGTGCAGCTGATCACTGTTGCCACCTGAGTACATATCAACGATAGTGGAGTGGCGGCCCGCGTTGGGCATCGCCAGAATAGGCAACTCTTGTACGCTGCTCATTCGTCGTTTATCCCTGGTTCGGATGTACCCATGCAAGATATCCCAAAGATTGATGAATCGGAGATCACACCTCCGCAGATGTATTTCAATCGGCGGCGATTGATGCGAGCTGGTGGGACGGTGGTGAGTGTCGCGGCCACAGCCAGCCTGTATCGCGCGCTCAACCCCACCAAACTAGTCAGCCTGGATAGCAAACCGTTGTTGCCGGCTAACGTGCCCAATGTAACCGGTCAGTCTGCCGGTGCTACCAATCCCGATGCAAACGGCACCTCGACCACAACAGGAGATACGTCTACCACGCAGTCCGCTGGTTCATCAACCGACGCTGCCGCGTCGTCAACGCCCCCAACGCCTGACGAACTGCGAGCCAAAGGATTTTTGGTCGATGATTCAATGACACCTGCCCGGTATATCGTCAACTACAACAATTTCTACGAATTCACCACCAGTAAAGAAGGCGTAGCCTCCGCGGCGGCCGGTTTCAAAACCGATGGCTGGCAGTTCAAAGTCAGCGGCCTGGTCAATAAACCGCAGAGCTTTACGATCGACCAACTGCACGCTTTGTCGCCGCTTCAAGAACGAGTTTATCGTATGCGTTGCGTCGAGGGCTGGTCGATGGTCATACCCTGGATAGGCATACAATTGTCTCACTTGTTAGACGCCGTTGAGCCTCAGGCTGGTGCACGGTACGTTGCCTTCGAAACCTTGCTGGATCCCGAACGCATGCCGGGACAACTCAATCCGATACTAAAGTGGCCCTATGTCGAAGGACTGCGCATCGACGAGGCTATGCATCCGTTGACCATCTTGGCCACTGGGCTTTATCGACAGTTATTGCCGCCCCAGGATGGCGCACCGGTCCGTTTGGTCGTTCCATGGAAGTACGGATTTAAAGGCATCAAGTCGATTGTCGGCATTACACTGACGGCCCAAGAGCCACCGACAAGCTGGAATCTGTTCGCGCCCAATGAATATGGTTTCTATGCGAACGTCAATCCCGATGTGGATCATCCACGCTGGAGTCAAGCCACAGAGCAGCGGATCGGCGAAGTGGGCCGCCGGAAAACTCTGCTCTTCAACGGCTATGATCAACAAGTAGGCGAATTGTACGCGGGCATGGACCTGCGCAAAAACTATTAAGCAGATCTCCATGAATCAAGTTCAGTTCTATCGATGGTTGGTGATTATCAACTGCGCGGTACCTCTGGTGCTGCTGAGCTGGGATGCGTGGCGCGGCCAACTGGGAGCCAACCCAGCCTCCGATGCCTTGCATGTCACAGGCATGTTATCGCTGGTGTGTCTGCTTTTGTCGCTAACGATCACCCCGCTGCGCTGGTGGACTGGTTGGGGTGGCTGGATATCGTTCCGCCGAGCGCTGGGCGTTTATGCATTCGTCTACGCAGTCATCCACTTGGGCATCTATGTCGTCTTCGATCGCGCGCTCAGCTTGAGCAGTACGCTCATGGAAATCAGCAGCCGACGCTTTCTGCAAATTGGCGGCTTATCGCTGCTGCTGATGGTGCCGCTGGCGGTCACCTCGACCAATGCCATGCTGCGAAAGGTGGGAGCCAAGCGTTGGAAACAACTCCATCGTCTGGCCTATGTCATAGCGATACTGGCTGTCATGCATTATTACATGCTGGTCAAATCCGACGTCCGCCAACCGCTGGTGTTCGCTGGCTTGTTGACTGGATTGCTGGCCGTGCGCGTGCATCGAGCCTATGCACCCACTCGAACGCCTCAACGCGTCTAAGCCATCGCGACGCTGGCTAAGGCTGAGCTAGATTCGCAACATTAACGCCGAGCTCCACATCTAACATCATCGCCTGAGACACGTCCAGACGCACCTTCAAATCCTTAACCAACTCCGTAATGCGCAGTAGCACATCGATCTCCTGCGCGGCTTCGCTTTGAGTATGGCCTTTTTCAACCATGTTCTGGCTGATCAATTGATCGCGGTTGGCTGCGAGAGATTGAGTGATCAAAGCTCCATCGATATGCAGCCGCGTATTAGTACGCGATCCATGCAGTGCATCGGCATCAATAGGTTTCGAGTTACCAACTGGATTCGCGGCGTTAACGGCTGGCTTTAATTGTTGGACGATGCGTTCGGACAGAGCGCGCGTGCTGGAGAGAATTGCGTAATCATCGACCATGGCCAGTGTGGGTGAAAAGTTGTACTGGATAGGCACCAACCAGTCGCGTGGTTTGTCGACATCGACGGTGTAGGTCGACGTGACTAGCGTTGCGTTGTCTATTTTCACACTGTCGATATCCAGTTGCGGTTGTTGCTCCATGGCGCCGGCGATATTCAGAAAGCCAATCAAGCTCATGAAGATGCGTTTCAATTGCGGTTGCATCTGAGCGGGCTGTCGCAGTTTCGTAACCAACGCAAAGGCGGGCAGTTTGATATGAGGGATCGGTGCGCCTGGGCTGCCAAATTCTTGCGGCATCGCCACCAACTGCAAACCAGGCTCGATGGCGGCCAATATGTCCTCGGTAAAGTCGCGGCCGGAGAAAAGGGTTGTCAGCGTGGTTTCGGCTTGAGCCAATTGGTCGTTGGTGCGTTGCCCGAACAGATCCCCGGCTCGACGCCAAAGCTCAGCGACATCGCGAAAGGTAGAAACGGTCACTTGCGGGCCATCCAACTCGATCGCGTGTGGCGCTGCACCTTGGCCGACTTTGCCGAAGAAAAATTGGTATTCGTCTGATTGGATGGCTGGTGCGTCAGGTAGGCTTGATCGCAGCGTAAGACGATCCGAGGTAGCGCTGAGCGATGCGTTGATCGTGGCTGAACTGCGCAGCCCAGCCAAGACGCCACCCAGTATCAGCTCTGCACCGAAGTTCTCATCGGGCCGTTGAAAGACTTTTTTGCCAGCCCCGGCTGCGCGTAGTTTGTCCAGATCGGCCCACGCCCTAATTAGGGGCGAAGTGGCGAGGACTTCCGAACGGTCGGTGGCGTCAGCGCCCTGTTGTTGGATGAAGGTAGCAAACGCCGGTTGATCGGCGAGCGACTTATTGGAGGGCGTCACCTGATTGTCAACGATGGCTTTCGCCAGTTCCCCCTTGTTCGAAACCAGCAACCACTCATCCAATCCAGCGACGACAACGCCGTTGTATTCATATGCCTGGATATGGCGGTAGGTCTCTTGCTTGACTGACAGACCTTTATTCTTGGCATCATTGGTAGCGAGCGTGAAAAGCTTTTTATACAACTGGCTAGTGACTTCGCGGTCGCGAGTGTGCGTCAGCAGCGCTATGGCTTTGGACTGGGCATCGATGGCCAATGCCCAACCGCCGGCAGTCGCTTTGTCCAAAGCGGTGGTCAGTCGCTCGCCTAAAGCCACTTCAACCAGCGTTATACCGCCGCGAGCTTTCATGACATCCGGGCTGCGCCAAATTTCCTTGAATAGATTGCTTGTCACGACCGAATTGGTCAGCGGGTGATCTAGCAGTACACGCGAACCCACGCCTTCCACATAGACGACCGTCGAAGGCGGCAACAGCTTGGCAGCCGTGGCTTGCGCGCACGCTGGGCTAGCCAAGATCCAACCCATCGACATCACGGCGCATAACAAAACGATGTTTCGCATTGATTTGTTCACAGATCCACTCCCCTGAATTATTGGGATCTATTGTAAACGCATCGACAGATCCAATTGGGGAAGAAGTCCAATTTTACGAGTGGGTTGTTGGAGCAACCTCAAGCGACAGGTCGATCGAAGACCGCAGAAAATGCCGTAAATGATGCGACGTTCCGTCAGAAACTGACGTGACGGAATCGCAAGTCGGTAATCTTTTGTGCCGGTAGAGCAGCTTGCACGGCTTTTAGAATTGT
>JADLDX010000326.1 GCA_020846515.1 Pirellulaceae bacterium | reverse complement strand
CGTCTGCTGAGGTGATGCCCAGTGCAAATGGGTACTTCGGGCCCCGGCCGATGCTAGCTCGCCGCGTGTGATTAAGTCCAGCGGACGAAAACGCAAGTTAGTATCCGCGACCAGCAGGCCACGCATGGCCACCGCCGTTAACGCACGACTGATGGTTGGTTCGTCAGGCAGATCGCCAGGCACTTGCGATTGCGCTGGCTTGAGCCCACCAGCAATGGGACTGATGTCTAACCTCAAATCGAGCAAACTGTAAGTCCAAGAGTGATTCATGATGCCCACGTACGTTTGCGTACCTGGTCTCTTGGTAAACGAAAACCGATACCCGTGCGTCCAATCGGGGTGATACTTGAGCGATACGGCTTCCAATCGATTCTTTTGATTCTCGGCCAGGCCGGAGATAATGGCGAACAGGCCTGCGTCCCGCGCATTGATATCGCTTACTAAGAAGTTACCGCTGTATTCAGCTTTCCCGATCGGTTGCACCGGCTTCTCGGCGGCGACAGTGATTTGCCGTGTGGTTGGATCAAACGTATCGCCGTTGGACAGGGCTGATAACCAGACATCGTTAATTTTATAACCCAGTGGTCCATCGCTGCCCTGAGTCTTGGTCTGTATGACCGTCACAAATCCATCGCCTTGTACGCGGCATCTTCCGGTGGGTTCTACAATCAAGGCCGTGTTTTCATCGATGCCAAAACCATACGGTACTCGACAGTGATCAACCGCGCGCACCAGACGTCCTAGACGACCGCGGAAGCTATAGAAGTGTTGGTCAATGATGCCGCCCTGAAAGAAACCGAAGCCTTTTGTAATCAGCAGACCGCGCGAACGACTATCGGCTGTAATACCATAGTTGAGCGTATCAAAACCTTCGTCGATCATGCGGTCGGGCAAACCTGACACGGCCAACATCATTTCGCTCTGAATGGACGCCCCAGCGCTGGTGCCACCAATGACTCCACCGCGACTGAGCAACGCGCGAAACTCGGCTAGCAGTGGCGTGTCGCCGCCCAGTCGAGTCGTCAACGCCCGAGCCAATCGACGTTGATCGCCACCAGAAATGAACAACCCCGTCGCGCGTCGAACTTTCTCTAAAATCGCAGGATCGTGGGTGGATTGGGCAGCGTTTTGCTCTGTCACGTCCAGCACTTCGGCACGATCGGCCGATAGGCCGTATGCGCCCAACTCTTCGCAGAACAGGTGCGAATCTTTTTGAGAGAAGCTGGCCGTGGGCAAGACAACGAAGCGGGCTTTCTCTGTACCTCCGGCAAACTCAATCAACGACTTAAAAATCGGCTGGTTATCGCGCCGAAGTCCACCGCCGATGATGACCAAATGGCCTCGAGTATTGGGCGAGTTTTGCTCTACCGCCAACGCACTAGAGTTCGACATATCCCACGCGAAACAGAGCAAACTCAAGACCAGCGTCAGAAATGATGAGCTGTTGATGTTGTGGTACATAACGGCAAAACCTGGAGCAAGGCACGTTAGTAATGGACAAGCACGCCGACCTTTATCAATGGGCATCACTCCGATTCTTTGGGTTCAGAGATTTCTGCCGGAGATGCCAGCATGATCAGAGCCGTATAAAGCACAACAGCCAAGACGAGCCATTTCAAGGTCGAAACGTCAAGTTCTTTGACCAGCGTCGCGGCGATAATCACCCCCGGCACACCCAGGGCAGTCAAACCTAGAGCCGCGCGCACGCTGTAACGTTCATTCTTGATGAACTGCCAACTGGCAGCCGGCATGAGAAAGGCGCACGAGCCCATCATGATTGGAAAAGCCGCTTTGGGATCCATGCCCAACAGACTGACCATGACCATGATCGGTGCATAGGCACCCACGCCGATGGTCATGAGAGCTCCGAAGATTATGTTGCACACGCAAGCCACGACCAGGCGCACGCCGGTCAACTCGAGCGCTGTCCCGCCGATGGGCATCGCTCCGACCATGCCCAAGATCAGCAATACGGCTGCGGCCAACAAGGCACATGCCATGCCTTGTCGCACGGCCGCCTTGGGTAGTCTCGAGACAATCCCTGCGCCCAACCAGGCCCCCATCACCGATGCTGCAATCAATAGCCACAGCGTCAGACTGCCGACCTGGATGGCCGCGATAAAGAACAGAGCTTGAACGATTGTGGGCAACGCATGACCCACGTTCAATGTACCCGGTATCAAGTGATCTTCCACCACTTTCAACGGCCGGTACAAGGCTGTGGTAACCGCAAAGGAACCGACGCCCAATGTATCCAAAAAGTCGGTGATGAACCCTACCAACGCTTGGTATGGCGTGGGCCAGGCCCATTGTCTGTTTTTGGTTAGCGTCATCGCCCAAAACGCCGCATATGCCAACGCAGTGACCACCAACAGGCCCAATAAGACGGTCGTTGCAGTCTGCACGTGTTCGGCTCCACGTTAATGGGTTGATCGGAACGGGAAGCTTTCGCTTACGCTAGGTTACGGCAAGCCATGCGTTAAACGCGATTCGATGGTGTCAGTCATCTGTGGATCAATGGGCATCTGTGGATCACTTGGCGTCTGTGGATCACTGCGATGGAGCACTTAGGGTAGGACGGACCGCCTCGATGAGCGCTTCACCAGATTCTCGCCAGGATACTTCAACGCTAGTTTGAGCGCGGAGATCCTTGACCTGGCAGGTCCCGCGAGCCCGCTCGTCACTACCAGCGATGATGGCCGCGCGAAAGCCGCGCTGATCAGCATACTTCAACTGAGCACCGAGCTTCTTGGGATCTGGATAGACCTCTGCGCCAATTCCTGCTGCTCGCAAGATGGCCGCGATCTTAAGGTAATCATGTAGTGCTTGCTTATCAAAGTAAGTTACCAGCACCGGTGCCGCGGCGCGAATCGGTTCAATCAGCTTGAGCGTCTCCATGGCAGCCAACAAGCGGTCCAATCCCAGAGAGGCGCCGATGCCCGGCAAGTGTTGCTTGGTATAGAGTTCAGCCAAATTGTCATAGCGACCGCCTGAACAAATACTCCCGATGCTCGGCAAGTCGCGGAGTACGGTTTCAAATATCACACCCGTGTAGTAGTCCAAGCCGCGGGCGATACTGACGTCTAACTGAAATCGAGTTTCACTGATGCCGCATGACTTGAGCGCCGCGACCAGTTCCGCCAGTCGCGTCACTCCGGCCTGGCCAAGCGGATTGGTGGCCAGCAGCTGGTCGAGTTGGCTGAGCACCGAATCGGCGGGGCCTTTAATGGTGGCGAACTGCAGAATCTCGCGAGCCTGCTGATCGCTGACTGCGGCCGTTTGGGCCATCTCCTTGGCAACTTCGTCACCGCCGACTTTCTCAAGCTTGTCCAACGCGCGCAGGATGGGCACACTTTTGTCAGCCAAGTGGAGTTTGTCCAACAGGCCGTTCAGTACCTGCCGGTTATTGATGCGCAACGAGAACTCGCCCACATTGATGGCAGTCAACAATTCATGAATGACCAGCGCGGTCTCAATATCGGCCGCGACCGACTCTGTACCGATCGTATCAAAGTCGCACTGCATGAACTCGCGAAATCGGCCAGCTTGAGGTCGCTCGCCGCGCCACACAGGCGCGATATGGTACCGTTTGAACGGCAAGCCCAATTCGTTGGCATGTGCAGCAGCAAACCGCGCCAATGGAACCGTCAAATCAAACCGCAGCCCAACTTGCCGACCGCCGTTGTCTTCGAAGCGATAAATCTGCCGATCGGTTTCCTCACTGCCTTTGCCGGCCAGCACTTCCAGCAATTCAAGTGCTGGAGTATCGATTGGGCAAAAGCCGAAGCTGCGATAGACGCGTCGCGCGGTCTCCATCAGCTTCTCACGCGGCATCATCGTTTCGGGCAGGTAGTCGCGAAAACCTTGAAGCGTCCGTGGTTCAATGCGCTGATTCATGAGGTGGCTGAGTACATGGTTAGGGTTAGCCCTTCGGTAGGAGGCAAGCCGAGTCTTATTGTCTGGTCAATTTGGTGATGCGCGATGCCGGTCGTAGGCAGCAGAATGCGCTAGAGAATCGGAAGCAATTCCGGCTCGGGGGAGCGGAGCGAGCCCAAATTTTCATGGTTGAGCGTGGCCTCGACGTACTCGACTACCTGCTCGGCCGTTTCAAAATAGTGATCGTAGACTCCGTCGTCGTCAAATTCGCAGGCATCCGTTGTATATTCGCGACAGATTTGCGGGCGAGTCATATAGATACCGCATCGATGGTCACTCTGCAGATGTTTGCAAACGGTATGCACCAACAGGTACCAGTTGTCGTCTTCGACGAATACGCTCGCTCGATCATGCAGCAAATACCAGCGCATAAAGTCAAAGTCGCGTTGCTCTTCAGGTTTGTCGATCGCCAAAGCGAAATAGCGGCAGCACTTGGCTGTACAGTGATCGCACAGGCAATCGCCAGCCGGAACATCCGTTCGACACATGCGTTTTTTTACCAAAGTTTTCCTCCTGTCGAGCGAACAAATAAATCTCAACCACGAGCAGTCTATCTGCGCGAGTCCAAGGCGACAACGACCCTAGAGCTGCTGCTGCGCAGCAGCCGAACTAACCCTCCCAAGCGCAGCTTAGGGAGGGTCGAAAAACACGCCTTCAGCGTAGTTTTTCGGGGAGGGTGCGTGCGCCGCAGAGAAGTGTCCGCAGAGAAGAGTTTCACGAGTCGCGGAGCGATGCGTCCACAGCCTCCCACTGCCGCGCAGCGAGAGGGTTAGTTGGCTGCTGCGCAGCAGCAAAACAAACCCTCCCAGAGCAGCGCCCGGGAGGGTCGAAAAATAGCGTCAGCGACTTTTTCGGGGAGGGTGCACGCGCCGCAGAGACGAGTTCGCAGCGAAGTACTTCAAGCTTCGGTTAGCACGGTCGGCCCTCCCCGCCCACGCTGCCGCGGGGCGACCCTCCCGCTGCTACGCAGCGGGAGGGTTAGTTCTGCTGCTGCTGCTGCTGCAGCAGCAGCAGGAGGGAAAAATAGACCTGACCCCTTTTTTGCTCGATGCGCTTAGAATGTAAACTTTTGTTCGCGTGTGACTGACCAATAATGACTACAAACGTGTCGCGAATGTTCGAATTGGCGGCGGCCCAATATGCTGAGATTGGCGTGGATGTTGAAGCCGCCCTGGCAGCACTAAGCCCTATTTCCGTATCGCTGCATTGTTGGCAAGGCGATGATGTCGGCGGATTTGAAGCGGGGTCCGGTGAGTTGGGTGGCGGCCTGGCCGTGACCGGCAGCTACCCTGGTCGGGCGCGAACCATTGACCAGTTACGGTCGGATCTCGATCAGGCATTGCGATTGATTCCCGGTCGTCACCGACTGAATCTGCATGCCAGCTACGGCGAGTTCGACGGACAAGTGGTTGATCGCGATGCTGTGCAGCCCAAGCACTTTCATGGCTGGATTGAGTGGGCGCGGGAGCGTCGTTTGGGTTTAGATTTTAATCCCACTTACTTTTCTCACCCTTTGGCAGCTGAGGGTTTTACGCTAACTCACACCAACCCCACCATTCGCGAGTTTTGGATCGAGCATGGTCGCGCTTGCCGCAGAATTGCCCAGGCCATGGGGCAAGCTCTGGGTACGGCCTGCATCCACAACGTTTGGATTCCTGACGGTTGTAAAGAGACACCCATCGATCGCCTGTCACCACGCCAGCTGCTATGCGAGTCGCTGGACAAGTTGTTCGCAGAACCACTGAACGAGCAGCACGTACGCGATGCGGTAGAGTGCAAATTGTTTGGCCTGGGTT
>JADLDX010000325.1 GCA_020846515.1 Pirellulaceae bacterium | reverse complement strand
GACGAGTCGCGGAGCGATTCGTTTACGAACGTGCAAGACTCGCCAAACCGCGCAGTACTAATTGTTCCACAACAGTGACGGGACCGGTAATGTGCGGGGTTAAGCGCGGTCCATCGCCGCCGCTGAGAACGACCAAAGTCTGAGCGCCATGTTGTTCGCGATAACGAGCAACCAGATGCTGCACACCGCCAACCACCGCACTGCTCGCGCCGACGGTCATGGCTGCGGTGGTATTCTTGCCGGGCAAGGGTGGCAAATCGAACAGTTCATCAGCGTCCACTTCGGGCAACAAATCGGCCGCCTGGGATAGCAGTCGCAACATCATCGGCACACCAGGCATAATGGCCCCGCCACAATAACGATCGGGCCATTCAATCCAATCGACCGTGATGGCCGAACCGGCTTGAATCACGATCAACGGTTGATGGGGACAATGCACCATCGCAGCCTTGGCGGCCAGCAAACGATCAATACCAACTTGATGAGGAAAGTCGACCGCAATCTCGCAATGCAAATCCCTAAATGTGACCAATCGATAGTCACTGGCACCCAAATGCTCGACGCAGCCCCGGAGCTTACTCTCCATCTCGCGCTGCACACTACTGACCAACCAGCGCCGAGTCGCCGCGTGATTGCTCGCCCCTAACCATGGCTCCACTAGTCGCTGCAAATCCGAGGGCGACATTGCTTGGCGATCTTCACGTGAGGCAGGCCAATCCACACGGAGTATGTCACCCACCCAAGGAACTGCGTCTTGCGTTGAAGCGGGCGTTGATACAGGCTTGGCAGCACTATCTAGCGATGTCGGCCGGAGACGCACGCATCGCATGCCGCTATTGCCGATATCCACACAAATAGTTTCCGATGTCATGAGGGCGACCTGATTATTTGCGCGCCGCCAACTCACTAGATACACGATGGATCAACTTATTCAATCCGTTACCGGTGACAGCACTGATCAGCAGAACATCGCGCCCCAACTCAGCGGCAAGTTGCTGTGCGACTTCGTCGGAACCGGGCAGCTCGGCTTTACTGACGACGATGATTTCCGGGCGTTGACCTAGTGCCGGGTCATACTGCAAGAGTTCGCTGCGGATGACGTGATAGTTTTGAATGGGGTCGGAACCATCGGTTGGCAAGGGTTCGACCAGATGCACCAGGATCCCGGCCCGCATAATATGACGCAGGAAGTCATGTCCCAGACCAACACCTTGATGGGCGCCTTCGATTAGTCCAGGTATATCAGCCATGACAAAGCTGCGATCGATATCGATTACGACTTGTCCTAAGTTTGGAAACTTGGTGGTGAAGGGATAATCAGCGATCTCCGGGCGAGCGCGCGACAAACGGCTCAAGAGCGTACTCTTGCCGGCATTGGGTTTACCGACCAACCCGACATCGGCGATAACTTTCAATTCGAGGATGATGCGGCGTTTTTCGCCCTCCGCGCCACGTGTGGCTTCGCGCGGCGCTTGGTTGGTGGAAGACTTGAAGGCCGTGTTGCCTTTGCCGCCTCCGCCTCCGCGCGCGGCCATGACTTCCTGGCCGGGAACAATCAAATCCTTGATGACCATGCCGGTGGCCGAATCGATCATCAACGTTCCAAGCGGAACATCGATCACCAGATCTTGACCACAGCGACCGCTGCGGTCGCTGCCTTCGCCATTGCTACCACGCTCGGCGCGCCAATGCTTTTGATGGGCAAATGCCATGAGGCTATTGACGCCTTCCATGGCTCGGAAGATGACATTGCCACCGTGACCACCATTGCCGCCATTAGGGCCGCCAGTGGGTACGTACTTTTCGCGTCGAAACGATACGCAACCATCGCCGCCTTTTCCAGCTTCGATTTGAATTTCGGCGCGATCGACAAACATAGGCTTTATCAGTTTCGAGACGAGTCGAAACGCTCCAGGAGGCAACGATGAGGACTATTCAAAAACAAACACCGCGGCAACCCGTGTGGTGGCTGCCGCGGTGCGGTGGCTAAAGACTCAAGAATTTATCCACAGGGCAGCGCCCTTGGGGCGACCTGAGATCCTATTTTATCCAAAGGTCGATTATCGAGAAGCAACCAATTCCTTTTGCTGCTTCCGACGTTCGACAATGATGTCTTCCTGCACGTTGCTTGGTGCTCGACGATAGGTGGCCAGTTCCATGGTGAACGTACCTTGGCCTTTGGACATACTACGCAGGTCAGTTGCATAACCGAACGTTTCGGCCAACGGAACTTCTGCATTGATGTACGAAATGCCATCGCGAGTATCGGTTTGACCGATCAGACCGCGTCGACGAATCACGTCACCGACCACGTCACCTTGATAAATCTCCGGACACTCAATCTCCACCTTCATGATCGGTTCCAGAATGATCGGCTTGGAAGCCCGCATCGATTCACGGAAGCAATCGCAAGCAGCGATATAAAACGCGCGTTCCGACGAGTCAACGTCGTGGTAGCTACCGTCGGTCAATTCGATGTGAACACCGACCACTGGGTAATCGGCCAAGGGGCCCTTACCCAACGAATCGCGGAAGCCCTTTTCCACAGGCGGAATGAACTGCTTGGGAATACGGCCACCGACGATGTGCTCTTCGAATTCAAAGGCTGCTTCGCCTTCGGTTGGAATCGGTGAGAGCGACCCAACGATGTGGGCGAACTGACCCGAACCACCCGTCTGCTTCTTGTGCTTGTAATTGAATTCGACTTTTTCGCCCGGTGCTTCACGGTAGCTAACCTTGGGCGCACCCACTTCGACTTCAACCTTGTACTCGCGACGCATGCGTTCGACGTAGATGTCCAAATGCAACTCACCCATTCCGCAGATGATCGTTTCGCTGGTCTCTTCGTCGTTGTAGACCTGGAACGTTGGATCTTCTTTACGGAAGCGTTGAAGCGCTTTGCCCATCTTGTCCGCGTCTGCGCGACTGGCTGGAGTAACCGCCACTTTGATAACTGGATCTGGAATGAACATACTTTCCAGCGAGCAGTACTTGCGTTCGTTGGAGTAGGTATCACCGCTGGCACAGTCGATGCCCATGATCGCCACGATGTCACCAGCTTCAGCCGAATCAATTTCTTCACGCTTGTCGGCGTGCATCCGCACGATACGGCTAAAGCGTTCCTTGCGATCGGTACGCTGGTTGGTGTACATCTCACCCTTGGTGATCTTACCTTGGTAAATGCGCATGAACGTCAATTGACCATACGGATCTTCGACGATCTTGAACGCCATACCAACGAAAGGTGCCGCAGGATCAGGCAGCAAGGCCATGCGCTGAGTATCATCGTCGACTTTGCGGGCTTTGATCTCGCGATCCAAGGGGCTAGGCAGGTAACGAGTCACCGCATCCAACAATGGTTGAACACCCTTGTTCTTGAAAGCGGAACCCAGAAATACCGGCGTGACACCCTGCTGTTGCGTCGCCGAGCGAACGACCTTGTGGATCAAATCCTCTGGTACTTCTTCTTCGCTGAGCAGCAATTCCATCATTTCGTCGCTGTACATCGACAGACTTTCAAGCATCGCATGCCGCTCTTCATCGGCTTCGTCTTGCATGTCCGCCGGAATTGGCTCTTCACGTACCTTTTCGCCATCCACGCCGTCAAAGAACAGCGCTTTCATGGTGATCAGATCAATGATGCCTTTGAAGTCATCGCCCGAACCGATGGGTAACTGCATCAGAATTGCATCGGTATTGAGCTTTTCTCTCATCATTTGAACGCCACGGCGCGCGTTGGCTCCGGTGCGGTCCATCTTGTAGATGAAGCACAATCGCGGCACCTGATAGCGACGCATTTGACGGTCGACCGTCAGCGATTGACTTTGCACACCACCGACTGCACACAGCACCAAAACGGCACCGTCCAGCACGCGGAGACTGCGTTCCACTTCGATCGTGAAGTCCACGTGGCCGGGGGTGTCAATCAAGTTGATTTGGTAATCGCCAGGATTCACGCGGGCCGGGGTCCAATGCACACTGGTGGCCGCGCTGGTAATCGTAATACCGCGCTCCTTTTCCAGTTCCATATGGTCCATCGTTGCGCCGTCGCCGCCACCCTTGACTTCCTCAATCTTGTGAATGCGGCCAGTGTAAAACAGGATCCGCTCGCTGAGTGTCGTCTTACCCGAGTCGATGTGAGCACTAATGCCGATGTTGCGAGTTTTTGCCAGATCCATTTTTCACCTAAATACCGAAACACACAGAACAAAACAAACCATTTGTAGGTCACGAACCGGTTGCCGCTGCCTCACGCAGGTAGCCCCCAGAGCCCGAAGCCCTTGAGCCAGTTTGCCTGAAGCCCACAGTTTCTCCCAATTTGCTCCGCCAACCAATCGGGAAGGGCCGACACAACCGGGAAAGGCCGACCTGGCGGGTCACACGACCCCAATCAATTCATCGGCCTGAGATCACGGCCGAACCCAGTTTATAGGATCGGCCAGAGATTGGTGACCGCTGCATAGTCCCAAATTCTGACTTGAGGCATGCCAAGTATTTCAACTAAGATTGCTAAACTGGAAAACCTCTTCCGACCAGAATATCTTACAAGAAACAATGGGACGGAAAAGGCCAAAATATTCCTGGGCTCGTTTGGACGCCAAATTGAGGGGCATCAGGAGGCCGAACCAGCTGCCCCGGTCCCTACGCCACGTGGATGGGCAGGGCATTTCAGTTAAAGCGGTCTCTGGTCGGACTCAACCGGACGTTAGCGAGTTCCGGCTGATTAGCCGCAGGGGACACTAGCGAGTTCCGGCTGATTAGCCGCGGGGCTCAGCGTTCAACCCGCTCGACAATAACAAGACGTTTTCTAGCGATTGTTGTTCGTGGGGTTCGAAAATAATGCCAATTCTTAACGCCAGTAATGGTAGCCGTCCAAGTCTCGGCATCTGAAGTTTCACCCAATCCTTCATCGTGCACAATACGTAGTCACACTGGGCATTACTGGTGGCCCAGGCCTGTAATTGCTCAACATCTGCCGCACTGTAAGCGTGATGATCTGGGTAGACACGTTGGTCGACCAGTTCGATCGAGTGCTGCTCGAGCGTCGCGAAGAAGGAGTTCGGATTGCCAATCCCGCAAAAGGCGAGCACGCGATTGCCCCCCAGACTTTCCAGCGTTGGAATGTTCTGGCCCACTCCATGCAAACCGTCCGGCTGATAAGCGGCCGTTAAGCATTTCGCCTGAGGAGCGTACCGAGCCACGCGTTGCTTTAATTGTGCCAGGCGCTGTGCGGTGGCCAAATGACTACGCGTTAACACGACAACTCCAGCTCGTCGCAGACCGCTCCACGACTCGCGCATTAAGCCCGCCGGCAACAGCCAATCGGCCATCTGCGGTTCGCAGGCATCGACCAACACGATGTCCAAACTTCGTCCCAACCGTCGATGCTGAAACCCATCGTCAAGCACGATTGCCTGCATATCAAGCTCGTCTTGAGCCAACTGCGCAGCCGCGTACCGGTCGGGATTCTGCAAATGAGGCACATCGGGCAGTTGCAATTCCAGCTCCAGCGCCTCGTCATTGGTGCCGTGTGCCAGCTGCCCATATCCACGGCTGACGATGGCGACTCGAACACCCTGCTGCCTCAAGTGGTGGCATATCCAAGCGACCATCGGCGTCTTACCCGTGCCCCCAACGCTCAAGTTGCCCACGCAAATCACCGGCACATCCACAGACCGGACAGGGAAAATGCCCAAATCATAGCCCCAATTGCGCAGACGCATCACCGCCGCATATACCAGGCTGAGCAGTCTCAGCGGCAAAATGAGGACCCGCGCCGCCAGCGATGGGTTCTTGGAGACAAGCCATTGTCGCGCAGACATCATTGTCCAATGAACCCAAAAGTTGCCGCCGAATTGATTGACACAGGTCGAGCTCGCGTGGGGGCAAATCTATCAAACCGTTCTCAAGCGTCAACGTGGTAACTAACCCTCCCGCTGCGTAGCAGCGGGAGCCTCGCCTGGCGTCAGCTCAGGCGGGGAGGGGGCACACCTCGACTAACCAAGGCATGAAGCACCCGCTGCGAACTCGCCTCTGCGGCGCACGCACCCTCCCCGAAAAAGCAGGCTAAACGCCTGTTTTTC
>JADLDX010000324.1 GCA_020846515.1 Pirellulaceae bacterium | reverse complement strand
GATCTGAAATCCAAAAGAAGTACTCGCCCGAGTTACGCGGCAGCGTTCCTTGTCGGTCCTTAACCCAAAGGCCAATGTCATCGATGCCATCTAAATTCAGGTCACCGGCCACGGGGCGATCTGTAAATCCGCTCAGCCCCGTGAATCTGCCGACATCATCGGCCACGTTCCAAACGAAGTCCAGGTTGCCGTCACGATTCGTGTCGAACAAAAATTGGTTAGAGTCATTGACGAACACCGCTAAGTCATCGGCACCATCGCCGTTGAAATCGCCAACGATAGGCAAGCCGTTGTAGTGTGCGGCAACACGTTCGCCTAGGTCGATTTGATTGTTACCATTGGCGTCGATATACCAATACGACCCGTCAAACAATCCTATCTCATCGCCCGGATGTGCCAAACTAAAATTACCCGCTACTGGCATGCCATTTACCTGGTAAGCAGGCGGCATTAACGAGATGAGATCGCCGACTCCATCGTCGTTGGTGTCCAATACAAAACTGTATTTGCCAGAAAAGCGTCCATAAGCTCCCAGTTTGTCGTAACCGCTGGCACTGGCCGCCCCAGTGGCCGCAAAGTTACCTGCAAAATGTGCGTCCACTAACTGACCAAACTGAAAGACAAAGTCTCGATTCGTTTTGTCGCCGTCGATACCGGTCGGGTCCCAAGATGAATTGCCGTTGATGTCTACGTAAACTAGTCCTTCGCTAACAACTCCAATTTCAGGTCGACTGTCCACCGTGAATCGAGCAACGAAGTTGCCGCCTGGCACTCCATTACCGGAAGGTAAGAGCACGGGTGACAGACCAGGAGATTGGGCCTGAGATTCACCATCCAACGCATTGTTGGCTGCATCTGCAATCGCGTCAGCCAAAGTGAGAGTAAAGCGATCATCCGGCAGCGGCTGTGGAAAGTCCAATCGCACAAGCACCGTTGTATCTGATTGGCTCACAATGGCAGCTTGTGTGATCAAGATGGTACCGTTGTGGTCGCCGACCAATAGGTAGTTCGAAACATCGCTGGCCAAGCCTGGGTACACAGCCAATAGACTGAAACCGCCCGCTGAAGTGGGACCTCCAGTAAGCGTTACCAACAGGGAAGTCACAGGTGGTGTCGGTCGCGGCGTTGGTTTGACCTGAAAGACTGAGTCACCGTTGGGCAGGGTGACCGCCGATACAATTGGGGGCGTCGTATCAATCATGATATCCAGAGCCCCGGGTGCCGAGAGATTGCCAGCTCGATCCTCTGCGGTGCCTCGCACTTGTCGCAAGCCATCCAATGGAAATGGTGCGGTGGGATCATTGAGATTGCGTTGTCCAATCATATCCCATTGCCCGTTGCCAAAAGCCTGGTTTCCATCCAAGGGTACCGACAGAGTTAGGCCATCATCAATCGATATTCCACCAGGCAAGAGAATCAATAATCGAACCAGCGCATCCGCCTCAGCGTTACCCACAAACTCTGGCGTGGTGTCATTGGTGATTCTATCAACTAGCGTGGTCGGAACGTTTCCGATCCCAGAGTCGCTGCTAGGATGCAAACGTACCGTGGGTGCCAGCGGCGGCGTGCGGTCAAGCTGTACATCCAATTCCTCCGATTGGTCGCTGACGTTGCAGGCCACGTCGAACGCTTCCGCACTCAAAAGATAATCTCTATCAGTCGGAAAGAACGCCGTGGCGATGTCGCGAAAGATAAAACCTGCAACCGGCATGAGGAACGGTCCATCCACAATCGTGTTGCCATCTTTGATCACCACGGTTGTACCAGGATCTGAGGTCACGCGAAAACGTAAGAACCCTGGTAAGGTAGTGCGTAAATCATTTGTGATATTGTCTTTATCATCTCTGCCGCTGTCGGAGACGTCGGCCAAATCCAACGACGTACGTTGGGGTGGAAGAGTATCAATGGTCACGTTCAAAGCTGGCGAGATGGGCCCGATGTTTCCCGCCAGATCTTCCAGATTCGTCGTAATTTGGAAGACGCCGTCTTTGAGGGGTTCAACCGTTACTTCCCAATGGCCAAGCCCATCTCCGAGTAGACCGTCGGATGCATCCGACCCAACCCGCCCAACTCCCACCAGCAGGCCATTGGCATAGACTCGCACCAGTGTATTGGCTTCGCCCAATCCGCTAAAGGCTGGCGCGTTGATGTTTGTGATGTTATCGATCGGCGAACCGCCTGGGCAGTTGGAACTGTCGCAAACCTCAAGCAAATCTGGGAACACGGTTATCAGTGGTGCCAGACTGTCTACGTTAACAATCAATGGTGGCGACATTTGGGAACGGCCCACCACGGGTGCTGGCATGCCGGCACCATTGCGCTGCGGATCAAAAATCGTCACCGCTGCCGTGATATTGTTCATAAAGCCCAGGTATCCCAAGAGTCCCGCGGCGTTGGGCCCTCCGACTGGGAACGAGGTTAAGTTGGCATTGAAGCTGATCTCCCACAGCGTATGGTTGGTGCCTGAGATAGCGTTGGCAAATCCAACGGATGCTCCGTTGTCAAAGACTTGCACGGCCGCTCCAAAAACATTGCCTGCCGCCGCTTGTATGGCAGTGAGCATCGGGATGCCTTCCAGGCTATACTCGGCCAGATCGGCATTGACTGTAAAGTGAAGCTGCGAAGTGCGGTGCGTTACATTGTCAAGATAACTGCCGCCCGTATCATCAACTTGATCTAGCGTAACTCTTGTTGGTATTGGAGATGGGATATTCTCGATCTCCAGATCGTAGTGATTGGTTTGACCTAACGCACTAAAGACTTCGATGTAATATCGCTGCTGGGCAACTGCCGGAAAGACCAGACTCTCAACGTCGCGGCCTGAAGCCGCGCTGCTCTGTGTGCCCGTAGCTATGACATTGCCACTTGCGTCGCGCACGCGAAGATCGATGTTGCCGTTAAGGCCGCTGAAGAAAATGTTTGTCAGGACTTTGCCTGTGTCTTCAGCCGTAAATTGATAGTAGTCGACATCAGTACTATTGTGGACAGTAAGTCCGCGTTCTGTGATCTTCTCAATCGAACCGAAGACGATCGAACTAGCAATCGAGTCATTGAGCTCGAATCGATCAGGCAACAGATCGAAGTTACTGATGTTGATGCGCCATACACCTCGCCCAACCGTGCCCACATAGAGATTGACTTCACCCGACGGTTCATGATCGAAGTATGCGAAACGCGGTCTCGGCAAATGGGGTATACCCGAAGTAGCCGAGGTGAAGGGATCGGTCACTAAGACGAAACTGGTTCCACTGTCGATACTAACGAATACACCTGAGTCGACTCCACCTGCAACAATGATGTTAGGCGCAGCTGGATCGAACGCAAACATGCTTGGTTGAATGTAGCCCGTCAGCGTTCTGCCAACGAACGCCTGGTCAAGTGGTCCAGTGTTGTTCTGAAACTTAAAGGCACCACCGCCTGTCATCAAGTTTTCTAGTTGTGGTACGGTATTCCAGGTCAACCCACCGTCGATCGACGACACGATGCGTGCGCCGGCTGGCGCTTGGGGACGTGAGGCATAAAGTCGATTAGGGTCGTTGGGATCTACCGTCCAAACACCAAAACCGCCCGCCCCGGCATTTGTGTCTACCCGCGTCCATGTTCCGCCAACGCCCGCGCCGGTGTACTTCCATAACTGATTACCCCCTTCCGTTTCGGTCACACCTGTTCCGGAGGCCACGTAAAAGGTTGGTACACCACTAGCAACCGCTACCTTGACCGCGTAGCCATTGGGATCTGGTGTGGGACCGACCCCGAGCAACTCGGTCCATACGATGGGGTTGGCATTGATGTTGTTCGTTACATACACGCCGCCATCACCACCATTGGGTCCAGAACATCCATTGAACTCGTCAGCTTCGTCGGTTACGCCATCGAAGTCGTTGTCCTGACCATCCGTCAAAGAGTTGGGAGCCAAACAATCGGACATCACTACGACCCATTGATTGGGTCCGAAGCGGGCAAAGGCGTCGCTGTAGATAAAACCAGCCAGTTGCCCGTCGGGCGGGTAGCTGGCGGGATTACTTATTTCGGAACCTCCGGCGAATCCAGCTCCACCGCGAAACAGGCGAATGCCTCGTCCACCATACAGGCCATTGTTTGCAAGTATCGTGTCAGAGTCGGCCTGTACATCATGCGCATCAGCCCCCAAGGGATTAGTCCAGAATGGAGCGGGATTGGCGGCACCTGCATTCGTGTTCACAAACAGTCCATTGTCTTGCACGGTGAAGTAAAGGTCTTCAGACGCGGGCGTGTTGGGGGTGTGATCGGCTCCGGACATTCCGTAAACCCACATCGCATGCGGGCTAACAGTCGGTTGCACCCATGTCGGCGATTGTGTGCCAGACGTATTTCGATAGACACCACCATCGTTCGTATAGATCAGAGGCACAGCATCGGTGGCAACCTGAGTATCGAAGACGACATCACCAGCATCAGCGTGCGCGCCGCTATTGGCATTGATCCATGTCGCCGAGTCACCAACGCGTGTTGGACCGCCCATGCCAACGCCCGTTGTGCCGGGTGCTCGGAGCAGATTCACATCGCCAAACCACAAATCAAATCCAACCGTACGCTGGTTGGTGGTAATGACGGGTATGCGTCCTTGAGCGACTGGGTTCTTGAATTCGTTCCACGATGCGCCCGCATCGTCGGACTCAAAAATCCGAGTGTTCACTACTGTGAAGATGACATAGGATTCATCGGGAGAAACGGCGATCGATGCCGCAAAGGAAGGTGATGGCAACGTAAGATTGACCTCATCCGCTTCGTCGATTAACGTATCCTGATCGTTATCGACTCCGTCGGAGTTGGTGTTCGCAATAGGATTTTTTCCACCCACCCATGTGTTACCACCATCGGTGGAGCGGAAGTGTCCGCGCGAACAGATCACGTCGATGATTCCTTGCCCTGAGGGACCACCACCTTGAACCACTACATCCCAAACAGTACTGGCGTTTCCGGGTGAAGGTGATCCAAGAGTTGGAATGGCGGGATCGACAAACGTCCATGTCAGGCCAGCATCGCTACTGCGCGCAAGTCCGGCAGTGGTACCGACAAAAACATGCTGCGACGCATCCGGACGAACAGCAATACCGAAAGCGGAAAGCTCCTGCACCTGATCAGGACTGGCGGTAAAATTTGCTTGAGGCGTGTTATCAAACCCGGGGTTGATGTGTGCGGAAAGCGGGTTGATCCAATTAGCTCCGGCGTCTGTACTGACTTGGATACCGGCAATGCTCTTGACACGCCCGTCGTACGTAGAGCTGGCGTAGACGCGATTCGTGTTGGCCGGATCTACTTTCACATCGGAGGTTGCTTGGGGCATGTGTCCGTCGAGATATGTCCAAGTAACTCCTTGATCAGTGGTCTTATAAATACCGCCCCATTCACTGGCACCATAAAAAACGCGATTGTCTCCGGCGACGCTGGCCAGTCCGTTAAATCGTCCGCCAGATCCGCCGCCCGCACCCAAGGATGAAATGTCCGGATTGATATCTACAAAACTGACACTAAGTACACAGCGCTGTTCGAGTGATTCAAAATTCGGCTGACGAGCCCCCTCACGCAACCCTGGTGTCCTAGTGGCTCGTATCATTTGGCCCACCAAACGCGTCGTCAAACGATGGATGTTGCGTCTCATGGAAATCGCCTTGTAAGCTGCTGGACTGTTGCCTGTGAATCAATGTTGCGATGCTCCGCCCGCGCGCGAGTGGTCATCCCGCAATTGGGCACCGAGCCGAACAGCGCGAAATCGGGAATTCCACTGTTTTCCAATTGGCGGAATTACCTACCCCATCTCGGGTTTGATTTGTGGCCCGCGAATTGGAATTCGGCTTGAACTTGTTCTTTTTTCTGTCCCCCGTTTTTCTGTCTCCCTCCTGCCTCTTGCGTTGAAGAATGGAAGAAGACAGACAGAAAAAAGAGGGGACAGAAAAAGAATGCAGCTCAACGCAGCAAATTGTTTGGATATTGGTAGCTGCTGTTTGGCTTGGATCGTATGCTGAGCATGTCGGCGGCTGGCCGCAATTAGATGGCAATTACTTGGGAGTGACAATCGTGACAGACTCTTCACGCAGGCATTTTATTCAAGCGTCAATCGTGGGCACGATGGCTGCGACTCAACTCGCCCCTGCTGCTGAGGCGGTTGACTTCGCAGACTCACTAGAAGATTCAAATAACGCAGCTGCGAACTGCGTGGCAATTCTGAACGATACGCATATTGGACAGGACCATGGCTCCACACACCCGCATCCCACAAATTTGCGCACAGCGATCGAGCAGATTCTGGGGCTGAAGACGCGACCGGCTGCCGTGCTGATCAATGGTGACCTGGCCATGTCCGTAGGCACGCCCGGTGACTATCGAACATTCGTCAGACTCATCGAACCTCTGCGTGAAGCCGGCCTGCCGTTACATTTGACGCTGGGCAATCACGACAACCGTGACGAATTCCTGCGCGCGCTGGCGGATTTTCCGAGTGTGACACAGTTCAGAGACCATCGGCACAACGGCGTGATCGATCT
>JADLDX010000323.1 GCA_020846515.1 Pirellulaceae bacterium | reverse complement strand
GGCCGGCCGTGCTAACCAAAGCACGAAGTAATTCGCTGCGAGCTCGTTTCTGCGGCGCACGCACCCTCCCCGAAAATCTACGCTGAAGGCGTGATTTCCGACCCTCCCTAAGCTGCGCTTGGGAGGGTTAGTTCTGGTCTAAAAGATTCCGATTGTGCCGAAGGTGTTAGCGCTGGCAGGGCGTGCGAAACTTACCGCGTGCCAAATGCGACTTTTAAGCGCTGAAATTCCGCAGATCGTCCGATGAAAATCATAGGATTGCGAAGGGTCTCCAATCCTCGCTGGTGCGAAAGCTGCAACGCAATTTTTTTCGCCGCCAGCAACCATCACCAGGGAAGGTGCTGCTCTCCCCTCGGGGCAATCCGAATAGGCTTCTCGCTCGTCGAGCGGCTCGCCCGCGACTGATCTGCGACTTCACTGGTCGCGCGGATAGTCCATGATCTTTTTCCCAACCCAAGCCAGTCCTAGCAACGGAAGACGCGTGGTGCCTCGTAAACAAGTTCCACATCTGCGCTTGCATCGAGCCGAACATGAACAACCCATTCGCAAAGCACATGAAGATCAAGTGCTGACGCTTTTGGATTCGTTTGCCGAAGCGACCGGCTGGGAGGTGCAAGCCATCCAAACTGGCGGCGCGCAGCTCAGTCAACAATTCGGCTGGCCCACTGCAGAGTTAACCGCGCGAGTAAGATTGATCAGCAATCAACCGCTCGACGGATTGCTGGACGAAAGCGACTTCTTCCAGCAGACAGCCACCTCGGAAGAATCGGCCTGGTCGCTGCTCGAGTCACTGAACAACTTGGTTTGTAAACTCAAGCAGTGTGAAGATGCGGTCGCGCGACAGGAAGCCGAACTGGCCGCAGGCTTAAGCGTGACGGTCTCGGAACCATCGACCGAAGAATCGCTGTATGCGACGATCGTCGAAGCCTTGGAACGGGCCGCCATCGCATCTGGCAGCGATGCCGCCGCAGTGTATTTGCTCGACGACACCACCAGCACGCTGAAGATGCGTGGCTGCTATGGCATGTCGAAAAACAACCTGGCCAAACCGCCGCGCAGTCTGCGCGGTGCCTTAGCCGACCTGGAAGCCTTGCTGGGTAACGCAGTCCTACTGGAGAACGTCGCCATTGCTCCGGATTGGCATTGCCCCGAGCCTTTCGCGGCTGGTCTGTGCGTGCCAATCGGTTCGTCCAGCATGCCTCAAGGCACACTATGGTTGTGGAGCGATCATGTTCGCGACTTTAGCACGGTCGATATCGAAGCCGCCAAGACCGCGGCCGATAAGATCTTGGCTGATATTGAACGGCGCGTCTTGAGTTGTGAAGTCCTGCGAGTCCGAGCGGCTGCGCAGCAGTTGGACGCTGCCAGTTTGATTCAGTCGTCGCTATTACCGGATCAACAACCGCTGCATCACGATTATGATGTGGGCGGATTTACACAGCACGCGCATGCGCTGGGCAGTACGTTCCACGCCTGGAGCGTCAACTCGCAGGAACAGCTCGTCGCTGCCATAGGTGCGTCGGCCTGCAGTGGTGCCGCTGGCGCGTTGGTCGTTTCCCGACTGCACACCATCGTGGACATGCACGAAAGCTCCAAGCGTTCACCGGGCGAGATTATGCGCCGGGCCAACGACATGATTTGGAAGCTGCAAGATGCTGATTGGCGTTGCTCGCTTGGACTGTTGGCTATCGATCCACGCACCGGCATGACGCATATCGCCTGCGGTGGTTCGATACAGGCTTACCTGATCGGCGCGCGAGGCTATCGCCCGCTGACTGTCAGTGGCCCGATGTTGGGCTTGCAACCCGATTCGATTTTCAAGCCCTTCTCGTTGCAATTAGAACCTGGCGACACAGTCGCATTGCTGCCGGCCAGTTTAGTAGCCGGTACCGAGGCCGGTGGGCTGAACCAGGATGAGTTCTTGAGAATGCTGTTCGAGCGACACGACGAACCGCTGACGGACTTGGCGGCAGAGCTCTCTCAAGCTTTGCCGCTTGGACCGCAGCGACAACCGGTTGCCGACCAAAGCCTGCTACTGATACGACGCCGGTTTTAGAAGTTATGTAGCCCCGGCACTTTATGTAGCCCCGGCACTCCGTGACGGGGCTCGCGAGTCGCGGAGCGATTCGCCTACATGGGCGAGTCGCGGAGCGATTCGTTTACAGGCTACCGAACTCGGACGAGTTTCATGATACGGCCTGAGACGTTCCAGTCTTGGACGTATAGGTTGCCATCTTTGTCCCAGTACGATCCATGCGTACCGCTAAAGACACCTTCGATCCACTCGGCTTGTGGCACATTAAAATTGCCGCGTTTCTTGGGATCAGGATTATGGCCCAGCACTGCCATGATCGTATTACTCTTGTCGAGGATCACTACTCGACCATGCAGGTCTGGCACTGAGACGTAGTCACCTTGAATGGCCACTGAGGTTGGCATGCCCAGCCCTGTGATCACTTCCTCGATGAACTCGCCCTCTAACGAGTAATGCAACAGTCGACCTTTGGGTTCATGATTTCGGTCACAGATCAGCAAGCGAGCTGGTTCGTAACGTGTGTCGAGAGTCATACCGTGAGCCGTGTTGAACTCCTGCATACCATTGCCCTTCTTACCGAAGTGCATCAAGTACTTGCCGTTCTTGTCGTACTTGAAGATATGATTGCTGGCGTAACCATCGGACAAAAAGATATCGCCATTGGCGGCGATGGTGATGGCCGTGGGATTGAACTTGGTTAGCTTCAAACCGGACTCTTCGGGAAACTTAAGCCGTAAAACAATTTCGCCGCCGGCGATGTTGAATTTGATGCCTTCGGCATCTTGATTGCGGGCTCCGTAGATGAACTCGGCGTCACCTTCTTGGCGAATTTCCATGTCATGGATATTCGAATAGTCTTTGCCCAAGTAGTTATGAATGACTTTACCGTCGGGCGAAAAGACGAACACACCTTCTCTGGCACTGGTATAGATGTTGCCTGATTTATCGATCACGACTGACCCGTGGGTCGGGCCAATGGACGACTTGCCATCGGGTCGCACTCCCCAACCTGGCACGGTATCGAAGGTCATCAGGCCACAGCCCATGCGGACCGGTTTGACAGTTTCTTGAGCCAAGGACGAGGCGCCCAGTGCCAGGGCACACAGAGCAGATAAGCAGAGCGATGTGAGTTTCATCTTGGGTGGGACTCCAGAGAATAGGTTGGGAATTCGAGCGGGGCACATTCTACACCAGCTGCTGCGCAGGAACTAACCCTCTTGCTGCGTAGCAGCGGGAGGGTCGACTGGCGTCAGCTCAGTCGGGGAGGGGGCCGGCCGTGCTAACCAAAGCTTGAAGTACTTCGCTGCGAGCTCGCCCCAGCGGCGCACGCACCCTCCCCGAAAATCTACGCTGAAGGCGTGATTTTCGACCCTCCCTAAGCTGCGCTTGGGAGGGTTAGTTCAACTAACCCGCCTGCTGCGTAGAGGTCGTACAGCTTTTGCCGGGAGGCCGACGCTCCTGCGGAGGCAAGCCGCAAATCGCAACTGATTGGCCATGCCAAGAGTCCTTGGCCCTGGCACCTTCGGCCTGCGTTGGGCGAGCGCCTCTGGCATGGGTAGTCGGACGGTTCGGAAACGTGTCTCCGCAGGAGCGTCGACCTCCCGAGAAAACGCTTGCGGATACTCAACTCGCAACCAAAGCCTGAAGCACTTCGCTGCGAGCTCGTCTCTGCGGCGCACGCACCCTCCCCGAAAATCTACGCTGAAGGCGTGATTTTCGACCCTCCCTAAGCTGCGCTTGGGAGGGTTAGTTCACCGGAGGGTTAGTTCTAGGCCTTGCCAAGAGTGATGGCTTAAACGAAAATATGGGGCATGGGAACTCGATTGGGCAGAGCGGCTTTGGGGATGCTGCGCGGCAAAAATGTCGTGCTCCCTAGTCTATTGCAATGTGACTTTGGCAATCTCGAGCGCGAGATCGGCCGGCTCGAGGCCGCAGGTGTGGCTGCTCTCCATCTGGACGTCATGGATGGCCACTTCGTACCCAATCTGTCCTACGGACTACCCATCGTCGCCGCGATTCGGCAATTGACCGATCTACCGCTGGATGTCCACTTGATGATTTCCAGCCCCCTTAAATACGTAGATCAGTTCATCAAAGCGGGTGCAGATATCGTGACCGTGCACGCCGAAGTGGCTGAGGATGTTCAAGTTACACTTGATGCCATACGTTCAGGGGGGGCCGGGGTAGGTCTTGCACTAAATCCGGCAACTGAGCTGAAAGTTATCGAAGCGCTCTTGCCGGCATGCGACTTGGTGTTAATTATGAGCGTTAACGCGGGCTTCGGCGGCCAGGCGTTCAATCCGGTGGCTCTGGAGAAATTGCGTTGGCTTCGCCAGCGAGTCTCCCCGGATGTTTTGCTAGAGGTCGATGGTGGAGTCAACCTGTCGACAATTCGAGATTGCTGTCAGGCCGGTGCAAGCTTGTTCGTAGTCGGCTCTGCTATTTTTGGCCAGAGCGATTATCGGGCGGCTATCACCGACCTGAATGACCAGCTTCGAAGCTAGCTCCTTCGCTGTATTAAAAGGAATGTATGTTAAACGTGTTATTAGTCCGCCCTGGGTCGACGACGTTCGACGAAGAGGGACGGATCAAAGGGGCTTTGGATATTCCATTGAGCCCAATCGGTCAGCGCCAAAGCATGGCCGCTGGCGAGCAGTTGAAAGATGTACCGGTAGAGTGTCTGTACGTCGCACCTTGCGAATCGGCACAAGCCACCGGCAAGATCCTGGCCAAACATTGTGGGTGGAAGTCGCGAACCATCGATTGTTTCCGCAACGTTAACCACGGTTTGTGGCAAGGCAAGTTGGTCGATGAAGTGCGACGTTTGCAGCCACGTGTATTCAAGCAATTCCAAGAAAACCCCGTCGGCATCTGCCCTCCGGGTGGCGAAATGCTCGACTCGGCCCTGTCACGCGTAGAGTCCACACTGGACAAACTAGTCCGTCGGCATCGCAACGGTACCATCGGCATGGTTATCCCTGAACCACTCGCCTCCATCGTTCGCTGTCACCTACTGGGCTGCGATTTCAGCCACGTCTGGACCAGCCAACTAGATGCCGGCACCTGGGAACTATTGACCCTGCATCAGCCCCTAGCCGTCGCGGCCATGTAAGTCGCGTTCATTAGTTCTTGGTTTTTGGTTCTTTGTTCTTGGTTCTTTGTTTTTGAGCCTGCCAACCATGTCCATTGTTGACCAGCCGAAATCGGTGATACCTGTAGGCCCACTGTTGCCCGAGCAGAAGCGGGGAGTTCCCGACGGATTGTGGGTCAAGTGTCCGGGCTGTTCCAAGACGATTTACCGTAAAGAGGCTGAGCGGCTGCAGAACGTTTGCCCGAAATGTGACTACCATTTTTATGTTTCCGCCCAGCAACGAATCGCCCAGGTTTTGGACGAAGGCACGTTCGAGCAATGGGACGCCCAGTTGCGCTCGACCGATCCACTGGAGTTCAAGGACAAGAAAAGGTACGCGGAACGTCTGGTCGACGAGCAAGCTCGGACAGGACTGACCGATGCGGCCCTGACCGGCACCGGGATGATTCGAGCCCGACGCGTGGCGATCGGAGTCACCGATTCGGCATTCATTATGGGCAGTATGGGCTCGGTGGTCGGCGCACGACTGGTACGACTCGTCGAACGGGCCACTGAACAGGACCTGCCGCTGATTATCATCAGCGCCTCCGGCGGCGGAGCGCGGATGCACGAAGGTATTCTTTCGCTGATGCAGATGGCCAAGGTCTCAGCCGCACTGGCCAAGTATCATCATCGTGGTGGTCTGTACATCTCGGTCTTGACCAATCCCACCATGGGTGGCGTAGCAGCCAGCTTTGCATCGCTGGGCGACCTGGTGTTTGCCGAACCCAAAGCTCTGATCGGTTTTGCCGGCCCACGGACGATCAAGGCCACCATCAAAATTGAGCTGCCCTCTGGCTTCCAGACGAGTGAATTCCTCCTCGAACACGGATACATCGATAGAATCGTTCATCGCAGCCGGCTAAAGAGCGAGATTGCGCGGACGATTGACTATTGCGGAAAATAGCCAGCAAGTAAACTGAAGCTCTGGGCTGTGCTATGCTCTATTGCGGCTTGAGGTTCTGTTGCCTGAGCCGTGCGTGCCAACGGTTGTCTGGGGGCATGGAGCTCGATTGGGATGCTCAAGCCTCACGCCCGGAGCCTTTTCTAAAAGCCTAGTCCCGCATTCAAGATGTCGACGTGCATTGATGGGTTTGTTTGACAAGCTAAAAGGGATGATGGGCGGACGCGGCGGCCAACGGCGCGTTTCCGATATTGAAGCCCGTTTTGAACGCCTGCGATCGGCCGTCAGCGGCACGATGAGCAACTTCATCGTCGCCCGCGACCGCGAAACAAACACGATCGTGGGTGTGAAACTGTGCGACATTGAGAAAGTCAATTTCTTCGAAAGTCGCTTCAAGGGGATGGGCAAGCCCAGCGAGGGCGAAATCGCCACCTCGATGCACCATAAATATGTCGTCGAGACGCTTGAATATGGCATGAGCACCAAGGGGGCTCCCTATCTAGTGATGGAGTTTGTGGACGGACCTGGCTTGCAGACGCTCATCCACAATCGCGAAGCTGGACAACTGGAAGGCAAACGCCTGTTGCTGATGGGCCAAATGGCCGAAGCGCTGCCTTATGTGCATGCCTCTGGCTACATCCACCGCGACATCTGCCCGCGCAACTTCATTTGTTCAGCGGACATAAACCTGATCAAGCTGATCGATTTTGGTTTAACGGTGCCGGCTACGAAAGACTTTATGGCGCCTGGCAATCGCACCGGCACACCACTGTACATGGCGCCGGAAGTTGTGCGCCGTCGCGCTACGGACCAACGCGTCGATATCTTTTCTTTCGGCGTGACCTGCTACCAATTGTTTACTTTCGAACATCCTTGGCCCGGCAGCGAAACCAGTGGTCTGGCTGCGCTCAATCACGACACCTCCAATGCCACGGATATCTTCACGTTCCGGCCTGACCTCAACAAGCAGTTAGGGGCTTTGATTATGCAGTCGATCAAAGCCAAGCCTGAAGAACGCGTGCAGTCGATGGAGCAGTTCTTGAAGCTGTTCAAACAGATCCCGAGCGAAACCGCGGCTTGAGCAAAGCCTGCAGGCACTCTCGACGTTTCGGGATAGCTGTCGTACATTGGTTCGATCAAACGCGGCCGGCTGTGAAATCCGCGTTCCCGTTGCACTGACGTTGGCCCATTCACCCAATCGCTGGCCCAATCGCTGGCCCAATCGCTGGCCCAAACGTTGGCCCTGATGCTGCCCCTTTCGATGAAGGAATCATGTTGACAACATCCGCCAAGCCGCGGCCCGAGTGGTATGACTACCCCGAGTACTACGACCTGTTCTTTCAAGATGACACGCCCAAAGAGATCGCCTTTCTCAAACAGGCCTTCAAACGTTATGGGCAAGGTCCGATCCAACGCATCATCGAACCGGCCTGCGGGTCCGGACGTTTGGTCTTTCGCTTAGCCCAATTGGGATATGACGTAGCCGGGTTCGACTTGAATGACAATGCACTCGAGTTCTTGCGTCAGCGACTGGCCAAGAAGAAACTGAAGGCCAATGTCTACAAGGACAATATGGTCGACTTTAAGGTCGACAAGCCGTATGACGTCGCCCTGAATACCTTCAACACATTCCGCCATCTCTTGACCGAAGACGATGCAATCGGTCACCTGCGCGCTGTGGCCAATGCGTTGCGCTCGGGCGGATTGTTTTTTCTCGGTTTACATGTCATGCCGCCTGATGCTGACGATCACTGTATCGAACGCTGGCGTGGCAAGACCGGTCGCACGGACGTTAGCTTTACGCTGCGCGTCGTCGAGTGGCAGCAGCGAAAACGACTGGAGACGCTACGAGTGTCCATGTTGATTCGCAAAGGCACGCAGAAGCCGCTTCGCGTCCAAACCGAAATGGTCTTGCGATCCTACACGCTGACTCAACTGCGTAAATTACTCAAGCAGGTCCCCGAGTTCGAGTTGGTTGAATCCTTCGACTTCTGGTACGAAATCGACGAACCGGTGAAACTGAGCCGGGACAGCAGCGACACGTTGCTCGTATTGCGCAAACGCTAGCTTTGCAGTTTCGACATTGGCTATTTCGAAAGTAGGGGCGTAGGCCGCCTGCGGGCCAACCGCCCCCCGATTGCGTAACCGGTCGGGCTTCGCGCTGGAGTTGAACAGGCTGGCTTAACTTTGAATCAGCCGCTGGGCGTTAGCCCCGGTTTCTTCGACGCCGCATTAGCTCCAGGCGTTACCCCGGTATGCCGAGTACGCCTGCGGCTGACTGTTAAACGACGGGCAATATCAGCCGCTAGGCGTTAGCCGGTTTATTCAGCGAAAACCGTGGCTAACGGCTAACGACAGTACGGCTCAGGGTGGCGCTGTCCAATTGAGTTTGCGTGGAGCAGGCCCGCTAGCGTATTCATAGCCCGCCAGCTTTGGGCTTCTGGTACAATAGCACGGGTCGGGCCAAAGGCGGATTTTCGGGCATATCGGTCCAGGAGCGAATCATGGCGATGGGTGAATTGCAGTTAACCACCGGTAAAGCTATGGAGATCATGCTAGTCGAGGACAGTTTGCTCGATGCGCGAATCACCATTGAATCTTTGCGGAAGTGCGGCATCCATCATCGTGTGACCTTGTTTCGCGATGGTTCGGAAGCGGTCGAATTTCTGCAGCAGCGGGGGATCTTTACCCGTGCACCGCGGCCCGACGTAATCCTACTGGATTTGATTCTGCCACATACCGACGGATTTGAGCTGCTCAAACTGCTGCGCGCTAGCCAGAACATTGAATCGATCCCGGTGGTAGTCTTGACCAGTAGTGACGATGGTGCCGACAAACAAGCATGTGAAGCCTTGGGCGTGACGACATATATTCGCAAGCCGTTTAACGAGGTCAAGTTCTTAAGCGTCATCCGACGATTCAAAGAGTTGTCGCTGGTGGCTGATTTCGAAGAATCCGCAGTTCATGCTGAGAACCCGACGGCTCACGCTGAGAACCCTTCGGTTCAGCCTGAGTGCCCCACGGCTTGAAGTCCGTTCAAGCCAGTCACCGCAGTTCCATAACGGAGGATGGTAAGCGCTGTGACAATTCTCCTGTTTGAAGATGCACAGGTTGAGCAGCTTTCGCCGATAACCACGGGTCGCCCGGCCTGTTGTATCACCGTGGCTTCGTATCGCTTGATCGATTTGCTGGAGATGCTTGGCCAACCGATGTGTGGCCTGTGGCGAGCCTATCTGCGCGAGTTGCAGTTGGCCGACTATCCGCATATTCCATCTGTCGACGCGCTGAGCGAGCCAGGTGCACGGGTTACATTGGGAAGCGGTCCTCGCCTGGTACTCAACGCGCGGCTGGTGCCGTCTGCGTCGAACCTGGCCGCCCTGCGCAATCTTGTTCAACGTGATGCTCGCAGCCCCGAAGGCAGCGGCGTTGTCTGGGAAGGTTCGCAAGTGGTAGCGGTGGTCAATCCGCCTTGGAACTGGGAAACGATTGCCAGCGCCGGCGGTACGATTGAGAGCCTGCTACTTTCCTGCAAAGACTTGCCCCAGTTGACTGCTCCACTCGGTTTGATGTCCTATCCGCACGAAGTGATCGCGGCCAATATGCGTGTGTTTGCCGAAAACATGCAGCTGCGCATTGAATCTCGGCGGTATCAGCAGAGCGAGGACGGGGTATTCCTAGCCGACGATGTCCAGCTTGGGCAGTACCTGCTGTTTGATACCAAATCGGGTCCCATCGTGATTGATGAAGGTGCCCAGATCGGGCCCTATACTTTACTGCGTGGCCCGCTGTACATCGGGCCGCGCGCGAAGATCCTTGAACACGCGGCCATTAAAGATGCCGTATCGCTGGGGCACACGACGAAGGTCGGGGGTGAAGTGGAAGCCGCGGTCGTAGAACCGTACAGCAACAAGCAACACCATGGATTCTTGGGACACAGTTACCTAGGCAGTTGGATCAATCTAGGCGCAGGTACGTGCAACTCCGACCTGAAAAACACCTATGGCACAGTCAACATGGAGTATACCTGCGGCAAGGTTGCCACCGGCATGCAGTTCCTGGGATGCGTCATGGGCGACTACAGCAAGACCGCCATCAACACCGGGATCTTCACCGGCAAAGTCATAGGCGTGTGCAGCATGATGTACGGCTTTGTGACCAGCAACGTGCCGAGCTTTGTCAACTACGCACGTCTATTCGGCCAAATGACCACGCTGCCACCAGACATCATGACCGCTACCCAAGCCCGTAGTTTCAGCCGCCGCAAGGTACAGCAGCGCGCTTGCGACATCCAGCTAATCGCCGATATGTATCGCTTGACCCAAACCGAACGAGATCGCTTCGGTGACGCGCTGGTCTTCTGATAAGCCCGGGCCGGGCTTCGTTAGCACGGGCCCGGCTCGGCCCGCGCTATGTTAAGAAAACGAGTCTGATGGTGATCCGGTTTACGAACCAGGCAACCAGAGTTTGCTCTTACCAGAGTCCGAACCAGCCTCGGATTGGCCGGGCAACAGGATGCTCGATGCTGGTTCCGCTTCAGGTTCAAGGCGACGCGTCACCATGCGATTGAGC
>JADLDX010000322.1 GCA_020846515.1 Pirellulaceae bacterium | reverse complement strand
GTGATCAGCAACTGCGCTCGAGCGTCGCTACCACGAAGAACCAGGCTGGGTGCACCATTCTGGCTTGGGACAACGTTTTCAATGCGAACCTCTTTGACAACGGCTAACTGCTCAGCAGTCAGTCCCGTGTCGACGATCATCGGCGGTTTCAGCTTGCCGAGATCAGCAGCGGAAGCGGCCGACGCAAACGTAAAAGCCAATGACAAGCCGGCCAGTGCGATCGCGCACGGGCGAACATTCCGTGTAACAGACATTTTTATAGACATGGCAAACCGTAGGCGGGACAGAGGACTGGGTGGAGAGACAATACAACTTGACCGCTAAATCAACTCTTTGATGGGTTGATCTTCAATCAAGTACTGCGGTCTTCCGGTGGGATCGGTAAGAGTTGTGGTAGCTACGTCAATACCGAGGTTATGGTAAAGAGTAGCTATGATTTCTTGCTGTCGAACAGGGCGTTCCGTAGCATATTCGCCCAAGCGATTGGTGGCACCAATTGCTTGTCCGGCGCGAATGCCACCACCAGCCATAAAGGCACAACTGACCTTGGACCAGTGATCGCGACCTGCGCCGTTGTTGATCTTAGGTGTACGGCCAAACTCGCCCCACACTACGATCGAGACATCATCTAGCATGCCACGCGACTCAAGATCTTCGATCAACGCGCTGAGGCATACGTCCAGCTTGCCGCCGTGATCGCGAACCAAATCGAAGTTCTGGCCGTGGCTATCCCAACGTCCATAACTAAGACTGACCACGCGCACACCAGCTTCGATTAAACGTCGAGCCAACAACAGATGATCATTGCAGGTCGGCGCTCCATCATATTGGTACTTGTACGGTTTACCGTCGCCGTAGCGTGCAACGATCTTGGGATCCTCTTTGGAGAGGTCTAAGGCTTCCAGCAATTTGCTACCGGTCAAAACATCGAGGGCTTGTTGGCCGAAAGCGTCCAAGCCATTCATCGAACCAGTTGTATCAATTTCGCGCTTCAGCTTATCTAAACTGGTCAGCAGCAATCGCCGATCTTGCAGGCGATCCAGCGTTATGCCGTTGAGCTTCATGTTTTCCATACCAGGTCCATCGGGCTTGAAAGCGCTATAGGCTGCTCCCAAAAATCCGGGTGAACCACATTCCGACCATGGCACGTGCTGAGTCTTTGCGGCCAGTCCAACGTAGGGTGGTACGGAGGCGTCTACTGGTCCATAAAGTTTAGCCACCGCCGAACCAATCGCAGGTCGACCACCCAGTACGCGAAGGTCATCCGGAAACCAACCGCTCATGCATTGAAACGATTCGGGGCGGTCTTTGCATCCCACCACCGAGCGGATCACTACCGACTTGTCCATCATCTGCGCCAGTCTTGGAAAGACTTCACAGATTTGAATACCGGGTACATTTGTGGGAATCGGACGGAACTCACCGCGAATCTCGCTGGGAGCTTCGGTTTTGATTTCCCACATATCTTGATGCGGTGGTCCGCCGCCCAAGAAGATGTTGATGATGCCTTTGTGATTTCGTCCCGCGTTGCCGCTAGCGGCTTCGGCCCGCAGAATATTGGCGAGTCCTAATCCGCCCGCGCCAAAACTCAATCCGCCTATCTTCAGAAAGCTGCGGCGGGACAATCCGTCACACAGTCGCTGATGACCACCGAGGATGGTGAGCATAGTAAATCCGTCTCAATGCAAGGTAGGAAGTTTACGAGGTGGGAAGGGCTCGAGTGCCCTTAACTCTGTATTTTGGGCATATGCGCGATAGCAAAGCAAGTGCGCGAGCCCCTGAAATACCAGCTATTCCCCATTTTCTCTGAAAATGCCCGTTCAGGCCTCCAAGGCACCCCAAATTACTTGGGGTCAACCTGGGGCAAATCCAACGACTACTCCGTGGGAAATAGCTTGGGCTGGCATTTGGTCTGCGGAAGCAGAGCCTCGATCGCCGCCACCGTTTCCGCGTGAAAACCTTCGATTACCCAAACGCGATCCCCATCTAAACGCACGATATTTTTGGCTCCCAGTACCACCGAACCCGCTGCTGGATCGTCCGCGTTATCTTTCGGCGAATCAGCTTTCGTCGAGCTAGGATTCTCGTTCTTAGCAGCTTTATCGGCGACTTTTTTATCGGCGACTTTCGCAGCGTCTTGGGCCTCTTCCTCATCCTGACCTTTATTGGAAGTTTGCGAGATCGTTTCGGGTTGACGATATTGTTGGTAACACTTGGCAAATTCTGCGGCATCCTCAGGGCTATCCCACACGCTGACATATACCAGGCCCAAGCGACCATCGGCTTGGCGATACACTTCGTATCGATCACCATCCCAACCCTCGGAAGCGCGGCGCGCTGTGCGTTGCCGTTTGAGCATGATGTTGGTTTGAAACTCACCTAAACAATTACCGCCCAAATGCTCCCAGGGAGCGCTGATGGCCGACGTTAGATCGGGCAACACGACGCGCTGCGGTTGGTCTGGCGTACTGCCAGTGTATTTGTCCGGATGCAAGATCTGCTCGGTGCTGGTGGGTGGCGAACTATACGCGGCGTGGACCGCTGGCCAACCTTGTTTACCAGCTACGCTGATCGCAAATACCATCCCTTGAAAATAAGGAAAGATCAACGAGTCACGAAAGATGGCAGGTGCTTTGCGATAGGTCGATCCACCTGCCACCGGTAGCATGAAGCTCATGATCGAAAACGTGGCTCGTATGGCTTCCGGATCCATTTGCGTGATGTCCTCGTCCCCCATCTCCGCGAACATCAACAACGTGGCATCACCTTCCACCAAGGCAGAAAAGGCCATGACCATATCATCGTCCTTCTCGATGCGCTTTTGAAGTTTCTTCAAGTCGTAAAGTTGATCCTGCAGGGCATGAGTCATTTCATGAGCGAGCGTCGTTTTCTGCTCCTCTTTGTCAAAAGTGGGTTTCGAGCCCAATAAACGTTCAAAGAATCCAGGCTCCTTCGCTGGACCGTCTTCGCGTATCAGAACCATGCGCTTTTGATCCGGATCGTAGAAGCCGGCAACCTCTTCGGTGAGCAACTTGGCCATCAAATCTTTCGAGCTGATCTCCTGCGGGATGAGTCCCAACGCTTTGTAGCTACTGTCCATCAGCAGCCACTCGGAAGCGTCGTATTCGCGATCCATCATGAGGAGCATCTCCTTGCCCAGTTGCGCGCGAGTCAACAGGTTCGGAAATACTTGATGTGTAAACTTTTGTCCGCGAATGCGAGACACGAATGCATGATAAGCCTGCGTGTATTTTTCCAGAGCGGCTCCGTAGTCGCCTTGATCAGCCAGGCGATCTCCATCGGAAACCAGTTGCGTGGCCTCGGCCTGCGTGGGCTGCGGCACTTTCTTGCTCGGTGCCGCCTCTTGCCCAGACACCGCACGCCCAAACATCGCGTGCCCAAACACCAAAGCCGAGCAGAGAACCAACGAGCAGATAGCGTTCAAACGCATGTTGTTTTCCATAAGTCACTGGAACTCATCCAATACAAAGCCTGCGTTCATCGTACTCATTTGCCGCGTGACGATCAACGCAAGGCCTGTGTCAGACCAGTTCAAACCGCAACCATCAGGTTCGACATGCAGGCAGCAATCGGCTGATCGCTTCCACTAATAGGCGCCGATTCAGTGGTTTGATCGCATAGTCATCGAAGCCAGCGGATAGGCACTTTTCGCGATCGCCTTGCATGGCGTTGGCTGTCAGGGCAATCATGGGTCGAGTAAAGCCCTTCTCGCGCAGGTGTCTGGCGGCTGTGTAACCATCCATGACTGGCATCGAAATGTCCATGACGACCAGATCGACTTCTAATGGATTCGCACCAGTTAACAACTCAAGTGCTTGCGCGCCGTTTTGAGACACCAACACTCGACCGCCAGCTTCCTCTATAAAATGCTGCGCGAGGTAACGCACTTCGCGGCGGTCGTCGACCACCAGGGCAACACAATTGATCTGCGGCACTGCGGACTCGTTGAGTTCAGCCCACGGCTCCAGCTTACCCACACTGGTTGGCACGCGTGGAACTCCGGTCAGGTCGCCGGTGTTGATTTCTACGCGAAAAGTACTGCCCTGGCCCGGCTGACTGCTGACCGTCAAATCGCCGCCCAGCAATAAGGCCAGGCGACGACTGATGGCTAACCCCAAACCGGTACCACCATAACTTCGCGTCACAGAAGCATCGGCTTGCATAAACGGTTGGAACAAACGGGCCATGTGTTCGGCAGGGATACCGATGCCAGTATCCACAATGTCGAAGGCCAATCGCGAGCGATCGGCATCCAAACTGGCGATTAATCGAACTGAGCCGACATCGGTGAATTTGATGGCGTTTCCAAGTAGGTTGAGCAGTATCTGTCGCAGTCGAATCGGATCGGTGTGTATGAAAGCAGGTAATTCATGCACCACATCTACATGCAGCGTAATTTGCTTTTCCGCGGCCCGCATCGCCAACAAGGAGACGACTTCGGTCATGATCTGATCAGGCGAAACTCGCTCGAGACTCAACTCCATTTTATCAGCTTCGATTTTCGACAAATCGAGGATATCGTTAATGATCTCCAGCAGGAAACGACCGTTGCTGCGAATCGTTTCGATACAGTGAAGATCATCCGGGTCTTGCAGGCGACTGGCAATTAAATCGGAGTAGCCCAGGATAGCCGTCATCGGCGTCCGAATCTCGTGGCTCATATTGGCCAGAAAATCGCTTTTCGATCGATTGGCTGCTTCGGCTAGATGCTGCGCGCTCCGCAACTGCTCTTCGGCATGCTTACGCTCCGTGATATCTCGCGAAACGCTCAATAATCGTATTACCTGTCCTTGAGCATCGCGGATGGGACTGACCTGCACATCCCACCACTTAGGCGTACCTTTGACGGTTGGACGAAACGCGGTAAAGCGACAGGTCTCACCGGCCTTCGCGCGTATCAAGGCCAACTCTACTTCGGTCTGTGCAGCCGT
>JADLDX010000321.1 GCA_020846515.1 Pirellulaceae bacterium | reverse complement strand
ATCGTTGTCAGCGCCAAGGACACAACGGTGGTCACTAATTTCGTCGACCAGGTGGCGGCCGGCTTGGGCGCTAAGGGCGCTGCGACTTCTTATGCCAGCGTCAAGAACGACGTTACTGCCACCATTGAAAAATTGGCCTTTGTGGCGACCGACGGGAATGTACTCGTCACCGCTCAAGAAGACGTCACCGTCTACAACACGGCGGTTGGTGTCGGTGTGGGCGTAGTCGGCATCTCTGGCAATGTGGGTATCAATACATTGGCCAGCCATGTCCAGGCCTCTATCACAGATAACGCCACGGTCTTGGCTGGCAACAATGTCTTAGTCTCGGCCAGCATGGTGGACAAAATCGCCTCCAGTTCTAAGGGTGTAGCGGCAGGGGCTTTCGGCGAAGGCGGTACGTCGATGATCAATACGTTCGACAACGTCAGCCGGGCCAAGATCGATAACAACTCCCATGTCTCAGCACAAGGCATCGGCGCCAGCTTGCCCATCCGCAAATGGGACAGTCAAGGCAACGCGACCAACGTTCATTTGAATGGCTTGGCAGTAATCGCACATAGCGAAGAAGTTCCGTTGGGCGATCCCGACGGCAACGGGCCGATTAACAAGACGCAAATCAATGCCTACAACGCAGCCGGTGGCCTATCGGGTCAGGCATCGATCAACGCAATCAACATCGTCAACAATCACACGGAAGCTTACATCGCCAGTTCTGACATCAATTCCATCGACAAGATCGGCAATGAAGTCTTGGTGCATGCTCACAGCGAGAGCCTCTTCCATATTCATGCGGACGGCACAGCCGGCGGAGTTTCAGGCAGCGGTGGTGTGTCCTCGCGCACATTCATTACCAATTTAACTCGAGCCTTTGTTTCGGATGTCGACGAAAGCGGCGCCGATCCCTTACCACAACCTTCGGTCCTGTTGGGCAAGGACATCGAGATCAGCGCAGTCTCGCGCGAGCAAATTGAGTTGGATGTCAACGGAGTAGTCGGTGGCGGTTTTGCCTTGGCCGGCGGTATCTCCAATGCAGAAATCGCCGTAACCACTCAAACCTTCACTCGAGACTCGCAGATCAACTCCACAGGCGATCTCTCCATTTTAGCCAATGACAGTTCAACGATTACCGGTCGCGTTGGCAGCCAGGCCATCGGTGGCTTGGCCGGCGGCGCAAGCATCGGCTTCCAGTCGATAGAGAATCTGGTTCAGGCCCAGGTCATTGGGTCCAAGTTGTTTGCTGATGACGCATTGGAAGTCATCGCAGATAGCCAGGAAACCATTGACACCGAGATCTATTCCTTGGGCGCCGGACTAGCTGGTCTGGCTGGCACCGTGACTCTTAGTGTCATTGAATCGACCACGGAAGCCAATGTCTTGGCTGGTGATGCTGCTACCCAGATCAATCAAGACACACCGGCACTCCCGGGTCTGACGCTGTCCCAATCCGTGCTGATCCATGCTGACGATGATGCCAAGATTCTCAATGACCAAGGCACCGATTCCGGTGGCCTGGTGGCCGGCGTGGGCGCATCGGTCGAGTTCGCCAATATCCGCGATCGCACGGTGGCCACGGTAGGACCGCAATCAAAAATATATGCCAATGGGGACGTGAACATCACGTCCGACAGCTCGCGCCAGCTTGATTCGAATCTCAACGCGTTTGGTGGTGGCGCTCTCGGCTTAACCGGTGCATTATCATTCTTGACCCTGGGCGCCCCAACGGCTGGCGATGTTACGGCAGCCATGCAAGAGTTCCTCAAACAAGATGACAAGAACGAGAGTCTTCAATCCCAAACGAACAAACCGGCCGAGACGCCCGACTTGTCGTCCAGCATTCAAGATAAACCCGGTACACCCGGAACCAGCATCGCTGCTGCTGCCGCTGCACGCGTCAACTCTCTGGCCGACGCTTCGGTTTCCGGAGCGATCACGCCTGGATCCAGTGAACGGATCACGGCTGCGTTGATTCTCGATGCACCCAGCGCTGCTCAGAAGTCGCATATTCAGGCCGAAGGTAACTTGAATATTATCGCGCACAACGACTACACCATCGATCAAGATGTGGGTTCAACCGCGGTCGGTATCATCGCCGTCGGTGCCAGTGTGGCAGTGACGAAAGTGAGACAGTCCACGCAAGCCGACTTGGGTAACTTTAATACTTTGGCTAGTAGTGGTGATGTCAAAATACATGCCGAAGATCTAAACAGCAGTGCAACACCGATCAGCATCTCCACGCATGGAGGCAAGTTCGGCGCAGTCGGCGTAGATATCAACATGGTCGACTTGACGATCGACTCGAAAACCAACGCGGCGATCGGTGCAAACGCGGCGATAGAACGCGGCGAACTGATCATCGTCACCGCGCAACAAGATGCTTCGATCGATACCGACGGTGAAGGCTTTTCAGGTAGTGTGCTGGCCAGTGCCGGCTCAGTCAGCGTGAAGCCGATCATTACTGCCACTGTCTCTGCGCTGATCGAGGATGGAGCCCAGGTTGGCAGTCAGCGCAGTGTTGGCGGACTGCGAGTGGCAGCTACGTCGACGATCGATGTTGAGAATGATGTTTCGGTAGGTGCCGCTGCCGTCGTGGGTGGAGTCGGTCATGGTACCGCACTGACCGAAATTAAACCTACCGTCGCGGCTCATATCGCAGATGTGGACATAGACGTACGCGGTAACACGATCGTCGATAGTTTGGGCATTTTCATCAGCGACTCATCGATCGATGCTCTGGCGGTCCGCGTGATTGGTGATGGGT
>JADLDX010000320.1 GCA_020846515.1 Pirellulaceae bacterium | reverse complement strand
GCGCTCGGCGGCCACCGGATCGGCGGCTCGTGCATCGAGTGGATCCAGCCCCAGCCAGACTAAAGCCCAGCACAACATCCAGCGCAAGGCCCAGACCGAGACTCCACCACAGTTCGCCCTTATCCCAATTGCCACCATAAGTTAAGATTGCGCTCCGCGTCAGTTCTTCAAATGTTGCTCTAAGAACTCAGTCATCTTTTGATACATATGATAGCGCTGAGCCTGGTCGACTATACCGTGTCGATTTTTCGGATAAACCATCATATCAAATGGTTTGCCGGCCTTTTGCAGCGCGTAAGCCAATTGCAACGTATTGCTGATGTGCACATTGTCATCGCGTTCACCGTGCAGCAGCAACAATCGGCCATGCAGTTGGCTGGCCGCCTCAACCGCCGAACTGCTCACATAGCCAGCCGCGTTCTTTTGAGGCAGGTCCATGTAGCGTTCCGTATAAATGGCGTCGTAGTTTCGCCAGTCGGTCACTGGAGCACCTGAAATGCCCGCCTTAAAGCTCTGACTGTGCGTCAGGGCATATGCGGTCATGTAGCCTCCGTAACTCCATCCCCAGATGCCTACGCGGCTTGGATCGGCCCAGGGTTGCTTGCCAACCCAGGCAACGGCATCTTCGATATCTTGCAACTCGACGCGCCCCATGTCGCGATAAATCTTCCAAGTATCAGCGATACCGCGACCGCGCGACGCACGATTGTCGCACAGCACGACGGCATAGCCCTGGCTGCAGAGATACTGATGCCACCAGTAATCTCTACCCGCCCAGGCATTATTCACTGTCGGAGCCTGGGGGCCGGCGTAAACATGGAACAGGACCGGGAGACGTCGGTGCGCCAACGATCCTTGGCCGCTGGCTTCCGGCAACATGATCAGCGTTTGCAACTCCAGGCCGTCGCGCGCTTGGATGGTGGTCAACTGAACCTTCGCTGTTTTCACATACTGGTATCGATCGCTGACCGGCGCCCCGAGCACGCGTGCGACTTGCCCATCGAGCGACTTGAGGACCGTGCGCGGCGGGCTGGTCAAACTACTCCAACTGTCCAGCATGTACTGGCCATCCTCTGACATCTGCGTGCGATGCACGCCCGGCTCTTTGGTGAGCACGGTGGTTTGACCGGACTGGGTATCGACGCGCAGCAGCGAGGTCTCAACCGGGTTTGAATAATTGCCGCTGACAAATGCCGCCTGACCATCGGCCGTCACCGCTTGCAGTTCAGATACATCCCAATCGCCTTTGGTCAAAGGTTTGAGCATTCCTGATCGCCGGTCAAAGCGATGCAGGTGCCGTCGGCCTGCCGGCAAGTCGCTCAGCCACAGGAAATCTCCGCCCGGCAAAAACTTGGGCTGGCCCAGAACTTCGATCCAACCCGGACTCTTCTCAAACAAGCGGCGCGTGACCTGGCATGATGCCAGATCAACTTGCACAATCGACTGCTCGTTTTGAATGCGGTTTTGAATCTGTAGCCAAAGTTCGTTGTCGGGTGACCAGGTCACACGCACCACTAATCGATCGTCGGCAGGAAAATTGGACAGATCAATCTCGCGCAGTTGACCAGAGTTAACTTCGGCCAGCCACATACGCGCCACCGGCAGTGGATCGCCAGCTGTCGGATAACGCGTCTCCTCCAACTCTTGCCGATAGTGAATACTGTCGGAAACCGCATATCGATGCACGGGCGTCTGATCAAGTTGCAGGAATGCCAAACGCTGGCCATCAGGACTGAACCAAAAGGCCCGAAACTGTCCGCGACCATAAATCTCTTCTTGATAAACCCAATCGAGGATACCGTTGAGCAGTTCGGTGGAGCCATCTTTGGTCAATCGACGCTCTTGGCCAGTCGCGCAATCGATCACATACAAATCATTGGCCTGCACGTAAGCCACATGCGAGCCGGTGGGACTGAGCTGGGCCAGCGACTCGGCCGCCTTCGGCGTTTCTGTCAATCGCCGCGCAGTTCCCAAAGCCGCATCAAACAGATACAGATCGTTCTCATGTTCATGCAATCCGTACTTTAGATTGGCGCTGAGCTTGGACGGTCCAATTTGGTCCACAGCGCCTGGCGCCTTTTGAAAGGGTTCCAATTTTCCAAAGGCCGCTTGCATCTGTTGGATCAGTTCGTTGGGTCGCGAAGCACCGGTCGCCGGGTCGACCGTCAACCACTGTTTGTCGCGTTGTAAGACCAAATCATTGGTGCCTTCTAACCAGGTCGCACCACTTTGGGATGTGGTGGAGTACTCGACGATGTGACCCGGCTTCAGGATATGTTCCAATGTCAACAACTCACCAGGCTCGATCTCGCGCACTACCGATAAACCACCGACCGGCAGGGGAGCCATGACACGCACGACCGGATACGCCTGACCAACCGCCAGGTCTGGATCGAAGAAGTTCCAAGCCGCCAGACCATCTTCGCTTTCGGGTTCCAATAGATAAGCAGCCAGTTTGCCCAGTGGCTGGTCGGTGCGCACGATGTAGGTGCCGGGATCTAAAGTCCTGACTTCGGCTTTGATCACGGCCTGGGTACGGCGAAGCTTGTGTTTCTGTAGCTCCTGACCATCAGCGACCGCCTCTATCGTGAAGCTCTCGCAGGGTAGGCCAACTTGCGCGGCTTGCAATCGCTCGATGACGATACCTTGCAGCTTCAGTCGCGACAGCGCCCAGGCTGCTCGCGGTGAAACCGCATAAGCTTGTGGCAAGACAATATCGCGCGTGCTCTTGGCGCTCACCCACAAGTCGACGCGATAATCATGCGGTACGTAGCGGGCTGCCGATTGGGCGTTATAGGGTGGCATGGGCAAGCCACTGTTTGGTTGGCGTTTGTTCGCTGGGTTACTCTCTGGTTTATTCTTAGGATTTGTCTCGGGTTTGTTATCGAGCTGAGCGGGTTGATCGGGGGCCTTGTATCCCAAGGCGACGACATCGGTGGAGGTCAGTGCCAATTCCGCTTGCACGGGCAACGCTTGACCAGCTTGAATGCCGCTGGCCACTGCGTCCAATTGGTTGCGCAGCATGGCGCTGTCAAGGTTGACTTGATCGATGATGTGATGCACAAATGCATAGGTCACATCGATCCGTCGCTGGTAAGTGGCGTATGAATACGATTCGGCTAATATGCCGATCTTGCCGCGCAGCCCCATTAGTTCGGTACTGTAGCGTGGCTCATGCCCATAACTTTTCCACTGCTGGTGCTCTTTGTCGAAGTTACCGTAGTAGAAAGTTTGCATACCCGCAGTAGCTAACTTTTCGGATACGGTCGGCAACAGCTGATCACGCACCCATTTATTGATGGCTGACGGAGTGGCTGGATGGTTGGGCGCGGCATAGGTCAGATCGTAGCGATGCAAAGAACCGTTGGTCGTATGGGTATCGATCAACACATCGACGTTCCAACGATTCAGGCCCGCGACCAGGGCACGAACTTCGGGCGTTTCCAGTTTGATGAAGTCGCGATTCAAGTCCAGACCTTGCGCGTTCTCGCGAATGCCTGTCCCCGACTCGGGCCCAAGCTGTCCAGGCCGATGCAGCAGGCCGACGCGTTCATTACCATCGGCATTGAAGTTAGGCACAAAGATCAAGCGGACATGCTGGCGCTCGTTCGCAAGCTTGCCGCTTGCATAATCGCGAGCCAAGGCCAGCAGGGCTTCTTTACCGTCACACTCCCCGGAATGAATGCCGCCGAGCAACATGATCGTGACGACCGGTTGGTTACCGCTTTCCGGCGGAACCACCAAGCCCCAAATCGAGCGGCCGTCCACTGTCTGTCCCAATGATTCCAGTTGTGTCCCAGACCAGAACCGGTGGAGTCGCTTGAGGAACAATTCGGTGTCGGCACCGTTGGCTGTTGCGCGATAGCCACTGGATTCGGCTACTGTTTTAAGTTCAGACACCAACTTAGGCTCAGCCAACTGCGCCCACGACGCAGACGAACCCAACAGAGTCAGGCCCAGGCACCAACCCCAAAAACATCGAGCTAATCGAGAGAACATGCAACGGCCCCGGAACAAAGACGACCTGAATTGTAGCCGGGAGGTCGACGCTCCTGCGGAGACAAGTTTCGTAACCGTCCGACCTTCCATGCCGTTTGTTTTGGCCGATCGCGAACCGAATGTGCCATGACCAATCGTCAATTGACATGGCCTATCAGTCGCGATTCGCAGCGTGCCTCCGCAGGAGCGTCGGCCTCCCGAAGACATTATAGACCAGTTCTACAATCTCAGCGGCCGCTGGTAATGATAGCGCCAGCAGGGATAACTGGACCGATCGGATTAGCCGGGCTTATGGAGCTGCCGTTAGCTTTAGCGAGCATCCGCTCGACTTCAGGTCGAACCACAGATGTGGGTAGAGCGTAGCTGCTGACTCGGCCAGCACGCGCGATGTTGATACCGACAACCCGGCCATTGAGATCAACCAGAGGACCACCACATTGATTCGGTAGCAGCACCGTATCGTGCAAAAAGATGGTGCTAAAGCCACTGCTGCGAGCGCTGATCGATCCGTTGACTTCCATTTCGGTTTCATCGCGCAGATCATCTGAGAGATCCATCATCTGCACATGGGTCTCCAATTCGCTCTCACCGCGTTGAATGGTCAACTGGACCGATTGACCGGGCTGACAAGTTCGCAATACATCCATGGCCGAATCTTGATTGGCCAGTTTTTTGCCATCGATAGCGCGAATGCGATCACCGATCTGCAAACCAGCCACGTCGGCACCAGTGCCGCTGTAAACTTTTTGAATCACAGCACCGTTGTCTTCACGCAGCACAACACCCAACACGGCCTTCTTCGGCCCAACGGACATCAAACCCGCGCTGACCACACCTACCGCAATCGGACTGGATTGGGTGTTCGTGGTTGCCACCCAGTTACCGCGGGAGGGCAGGGTGTTGTCGGACCATTGAATCGATGTCAGATTGCGATCGGCAACTCGTAGCAAGACCAAGTCCTGCGGCGAACTGCGCTCAACAACTTGTGCTTCGGACTCATTGCCATCGGCGAATCGACAAACGATTTTGCCTTTACGCGGCAGTTGACTGTCTTTAGTAATAATAAACCCATCGGGACTGACGATCGCGCCGTAT
>JADLDX010000319.1 GCA_020846515.1 Pirellulaceae bacterium | reverse complement strand
GCCACGAGTCTCGCCGAGAGCCATTAGCCCGAGGAGACCGATGATCTGCCAACCGATGAGATAGGCCGCTACAGCCCAAGTGCCACCACCAGCCCATTGAAGCAGGAAAGTACCAACTATCGGCGCCGTCGAACCTGCTGCTAATGTTCCAAACTGCACGCCCACCGAAACGCCGGTGTATCGATATTGCGTTGGGAACAATTCGCCGAAATAAGCCGGCTCAGGACCATAGATTAGCCCGCAAGCGACACCAGCGGTGAATGTTACGAGCATAACCAGGTATATGTTGCCAGTTGCCGCTGCAGCGAATAGCGGGAACGCAATTAGAATGCTCAGCACAAGACCTGCGCCTACTACTTTGAAGCGGCCTGTGTAGTCGGAAAGCCAGCCGCCAAACATAGACGCCGCGGTCGCGCCGATGAGGTAGGCAACGACTGATAGAGTCGATTGTGCCGCCGTGAAGCTAGCTCCAGTGTTTAGGAATCCGGCGAAGAAAAAGATCACAATGTAAAGCGTCAGAGACTGAGCGCCGTGAACGGCCATGATGCCTAAAACATTCTTCGTATCGTAACGGAAGAGGCTTGCAATCGGCACAGGTGCTTTCTTCGATTTCTCGAAAACGTGAGACTCGCCCATCACCAAGCGTACCCAGAGGCCGAGTATGAAGAGCAGGATGCTGATCAGGAACGGAATGCGCCAGCCCCATGCAAGAAACTCCTGCGGCGTCGTGAAAGTAGTAACGACGGCAAGAACGCCTGCGCCAACAAGAGGTCCAAGATAGCCGCCAATTTGTGCCCAGCTGCCGATGAATCCACGTTTGCTGGGTGCTGCCTTCTCCATGAGCAGCAAAGCCACGCCACCCCATTCACCGCCAACTGAAATGCCTTGGAAGAAGCGGAAAACGACGAGCATGATCGGTGCCCAAATCCCGATCTGGTCGTAGGTAGGAAGCAGGCCGATACCGGTTGTTGCGACAGCCATCATTAGCAGCGTCACGATGAGCGTCTTCTTGCGACCAATCTTGTCTCCGAAATGGCCAAAGACGATCCCGCCGAGCGGGCGAGCAATAAAGCCGACAGTGAATGTCGACAATGCTGCCAGTGTGCCAGCAAACGCATCCAGCTTCGGAAAGAAAAGCTGGCTAAATACGAGTGCGGCAACCGTGCCGTAAACAAGAAAATCGTACCATTCGATGAACGTGCTGATGAACCCAGCAACGACCACCTTGTTAGGCACCTTAATATCACCGTCTGTCTTCTGACTCATGTCTGTCCCCCCTGTGTCGGTCGAGTGAAACGTCGGCCGGCCTGGATGCCGCGCGCAAGATTGCCCTCAGCCTCTGAATGATAGCGGCTGTTTATGAGTTGTAAATGCCGAAGTGACCAAATAAAGGCCCATAATATGGGACTAATCGGCCAATTTTAGCGTATATTTGCCCAACACCTTGGCGCTCTCGAATGCGTACGGTCCGTTGACCTGCCGTCAACGGGGCAGCAGTCCTGTCCCTTCCCCCCAAAATATAGGCGGTTAACGGCAGTGCGATTGACGCCGTTGCGAAGTAAATGAGCGAGCCGATTTCTGGGGAAGTGATTTATCGCCTAATTTCAAATGCGGCATGCATTTGAATTGCGACTCCTGAAGGCAGATTGTCGACGCCAATGGCTGATCGAACATGTTTGCCGGACTCGCCGAAAACCTGAACGAACAGGTCGGACGCAGCATCCGCCACTTTCGGATGATCCATAAATTTTGCGTCGCAGTTGATCAAAGCAGTCAACTTGAGACACCGAACAACACGATTGAGATCGCCGCCACATCCCTCCTTGAGGTTGGAAAGCAACGCCAATGCGCATTTGCGCGCCAGACTTAGGTCATCATCCAAAAGAAAAGCGCGCTCATTTGTTTCTAAACCGACGTCGTAGGTAGACGCGCCCTCGACGAAAATCAGCTTATTGCCGTGACGAAGGGCGCGCATGCGGAATTCATGCTGGGTTGGCTCCTGCAGCCCTTCCGCAAGTCTAATTTGAGGCTGTAGCCGCATCGGTAAACTCTCGCATTTGACGCTAAGAGAGCATAGAACCGAATTAAAAAGCCGAAGTACACTGTTTTAGAATCAAAAAATTGAATAATTCGGCTATTGCAGCCAAAATATAGCCGTTATACTTATCTCGTTCGTCGAGTTCGGGTTCTACAGATCATGCGTTGCGTATACAAAGTAGCCGTAAAGGGATTGTGGTGACAGAAACCGGCAAAACTGCAGCGCAGGGAATCGGAGCTCGGCTTCTCCGCAAAGAGGATGCTCGATATCTGCACGGTCGTGGAAGTTTCGTCGCAGATATCGATCTGCCCAATATTCAAGAAGTTGCATTTTTGCGTAGTCCAGTCGCGCACGCGCTGATCAAAGCTATTCACGTACCTGACGATATTGTTGACCGCACTTACTCCGCCAAAGATCTGACAGGCGTGAAGCCGGTTGAGGCCAATTCAAGCATTCCAAAATTTAAGCCATCTGAATACCCAGCGATGGCAAATGAAAAGATCAGATTTGTTGGGGAGCTGGTCGCGATGTGCGTTGCTCCCACCAGAGCCGAGGCCGAAGACCTCGTGCAGCGCATTTCTCTCGACGTTGACGAGCTTCCTGCTGTCATCGACGCGGTCAAGGCGCGAAACTCTGACTCTGCTCTTTTACATGAGGAGTGGGGCGACAACATTTTTTTGCCTACGAGCATTGATATAAATTTCGATGAGTTCGCGAAGAAAGCCGACGTTGTGGTCAAGCGCGAATACAAACTTGCGCGGCAATGTATGATGCCAATGGAAGGCAAGGGCGTTCTCGCCTACTGGGACGAGCGTGACGAACAACTAGTAGTCTACGCTTCTACTCAGGTGCCGCACATGATCCGGACGGGCCTCTCCCTGGCACTTGGGATTGACCAGAGTTCAATACGCGTAGTGGCGCCGGATGTCGGCGGCGGGTTCGGCTATAAATGTGTGCTGCAGCCCGAGGAAGTCGCAGTGGCTTGGCTCGCTATGAAGCGGCGGCATCCGGTGCGATGGGTTGAAGACCGTCGTGAACACTTGGTAAGCGGTGCTAATGCGCGCGAGCATCACTACGTAGTCACTGCCTATGCGGATAAGCAGGGAAAGCTTCTTGCGCTGGACGCAGAGATCACGGTCGATGTAGGCGCTTACGCTGTTTGGCCTTGGGTATGCTTCGAGGGCCCTCAGGCCGGCGGCAATTTACCCGGCGCTTACATTTTCAGTGGCTATCGCTGTCAAACGTACTCAATGGCAACTAACAAGCCTCCGCTCGTTCCTTATCGAGGTGTGTCGCGGCCTGGTGTTTGCTTCGCAATCGAAATGACTGTCGACGCTGTCGCTAGAGCAGTGGGGCGCGAACCAGCAGAGGTTAGGCTCGAAAACCTCGTTCCAGCCGCGTCGATGCCTTACACGAACATTACCAATAAACATTACGACAGCGGAGATTATCCAAGCAG
>JADLDX010000318.1 GCA_020846515.1 Pirellulaceae bacterium | reverse complement strand
TGGACATCGACTGCGTGATGTTGGGGATGACGACCGCGCGAGCTTTGTAGAGCGATTCACGGGCCATGACCAGTTCTTGTTGAGTGGCTCGCTCGCGGCCCAGTTGGGCGTTGGTGTCGGTAACGCTCTCCAAGCGTTCTTCGATCAAGGCGCGCTCCATGACGCGCTGCTTGTACTCCATCTCCGTCACCAATCTTGCCTTGAGAATCTGTGCCAGGCGGATCATTTCGCGCTGCAAGGGGCTCATCGTATCGTCATGAGATAGTTGCGTATCGAAGAAGCCTCTCAGACTCGTAAACGAGGCATTGCCGCGGAGATAACAAATCGGCGGAGCCTCTTTGTGGTGTTTACAGCCTGGCTTACAGCCGTTGGTACAACAGCCAATGCCATTGTGCATATACTGCTGTTCGGCTTGTGCCAGCTCAGTTTTGACCAACGCCTCGAACTGTTGCAGAATAGCCAGACGCGAACTATTGTTGGCCAGGGCCATGAGCATCAAAGCACTGGAGAGACTGGTGACATCCATCGAATGGAGCGACAGCAGTTTGTTGCCTGTTCGCAACATCTCCGAATCCATGGCCCTCAGTTCTTCGGCAAAGTCGCGACCGAAGAAAGAGTATAGGTAACGTTGGTCGCGGTCGGCTTGCGTTTCACCTGGATAAAGTCCGCGAGACTCTTCGGCGCGCGTGGCAGCACATTGCACGACGGACTTGCGAAGCATTTCTCCCGATTGGACGGTTAGAAATCGGGCTTGATCGATGTAAGTTTGAATTCGGTTGGCCACAACTTCCATCTTGTCCGCTTCATCGCCATTGATTTGCGTGGAGTGGATATTCAAACGTACTTGCCCACAGGGCGCATCCATTTGATCGATCATGATGCGCACCTGGTTAACACCGCGCAGCGGACCGCGCAAGTGCAGTAGTCCTTCACCGATAACGGAGATGCTCACTTGGGCCACTGGGTCGATACTGTTGGGGTCGCCGGCTGCGAAGGTATCCGGGTCAGCATGTGCGGCCGCGGTTTCCAAACGAAATTGTTCTGCCTTGGCAAGCTCTTCGCCGCGTTGGGCCTGCTGCATCTGTTCATTGGATACCACTTCGGTGTCGCGGGCATTGCGTAGTTGGGATTCCACATCCCGGATTTGATTACTCAAGTCACGAGTGGCATTCTCCAATTGGCCTAGTTGTTGACGCTGCAACGTTTGAAAGTCTTGAGGAGACATATTGGGCGGTGGCCCGCTTAATGCCAACTGTTGCATTTGCCGAAGCGAAAAATCCATGGAGCGCTGGAGATCGCTGGCTTGGTTCTGCAACTCACGCGTCTTTTGAGCCGTCTCAACGGCGCGACGTTCGGCGATCTGACGCGCGGTGGTTAGCGAGTCAGCTTCCTGCCGAGCCTTGTCGGCAAACTGCCGGCGCATCGCCACGTCTTGTCGGTTATAAGACTGAGCGCGACGATTGAGGATCTGGGCCACCCGATGCGCATCGCGGTAAAAGTAAAGCCGCGCTACGCGGGTCTCGACGCGATCATTGGGATTGAAACCTTTGGGTTGCTGATTGGGCTCGACGAACTGTGGGTATGTTACCACGGGAGCTTGCCCGCGAGTTACACCCGGCGTCACCGGATACAAGTCGGGTGAGTCGACGCCGGTGCTTCCTAAACGCTGCTCGTATATAGCGCCAACGCGGCCGTCACTACCTTCCAGCAAATTACCATAGACGTCCATCAACTTCCCACCCAGCACTTTGATCAAGTAGGCTGTGGCGGTCGTTTCAGCCGCGGGAGTAATTGTCAAGCGATTCCCAGTGAGGTTCGATGACTGGATCGCGACGGCTTTAACATCCGAATTGGGAGCGAATACTCCGCGCACACTTTTGGAAACAAGAATCGCGGCTTTGACAGAAGTCAATCGAGCATTATCATCATCGCTACTTAGTTTCACTGGATCGGTGAAGTCGATGTAGAAGCTGCCTACACCTATGGTCCGACCAAATTCCGGCGGACCAATTTCCGTTATTCGGAATCCACCCGTTTTTACATTGACCGTACCAAGGGGAATTTCCTTTAACTGCTGCTCGCCTTGGAAAAAACGAGCCTCCAGAATATTGGTGCCTTCGTCTAGTTCGAGGCCCAAGATCCGCACTGGTTCGGTACTAGCGCCCAGTTCCGCGGGCGCACTGCAAGGTCGGCCATTGGCAAATAAACGCCAGGCGAATTTCGGTGCATCAGCTTCAGGTGAGTAAGTGTGTTTGATGCTGGCGTCGGGACGCGTAAGCTGATTGGTCGTCGCAAACTCGGGGAGGGGTGTGCCTTCCGACGCTATCGCATTCGCTTTACCGTGAATGATATTTTCCAACGTAAACGTGGCCTTCGTAGGCAAATTACTGATCGGTTTGCCCACCTTCAGCGGCACAGGTTCGTCCGAAAATGCAATTGTCCCGTCGGGTGAATGGCCAACAAAGTAACAACCGATGTCGGTCGAGCCCGCTTTCAGATCCCTTGCATCAATCTCGCGATCGATGGCGACGGGAGCATCACCACTGACACTTAACGGCGGCGACACCGAGCGAACTATTTTCGTCGACGCGTTCTCTTCATACTCGATGACCGTTAATTGTGAAGCTTGCGGGGTCGCATCGACACCGAAACGAATCCTCGACTTCTGACTAGGGAATATCCTCGTCGGCGAGGGAAATGAATCGTAAATGACTGGGTAATGCGTGCCTAGTTGTAGGGTCAGCGCACGAGGTGGACGCGGCAAGTCGGTCGGGCGATGGACGCGCAGCTTGACTGAGTCAGCCACCGGTGAATCAGACAGCCGGACTTCTGGGGCAGCATCCGTCTTGAACACACTTATGTAGACAATAGGCTTCACATTGTCGGGAAGCGTAAGGCTTAACACGTTACCAGTAACAGCGATGTTCTGCGCAAGCAGCTGACCATTGTATCGCAGATTGGGAGCCGCCACGGTCTCGGCAATATTCAAGTTGACTTGCAAGGAACTCAGCCAGACTTCTTGAAATTTCTTGTCCCAACGCAGGGTCTCCGCTGGGTCCACAACGGAATCGATTTTCACGGATACGTCAGCGGGCAGCGGTGCCGGATGATTGAAGGCTGCCAATTGAATCTTGGATTCGTCGGTCGCTGAGCGATCGGTCAGAGGTTGAGCGTTTAGGTCGTTGGCTAATCGCTGCGGCTCACTGTCGACTCGCCAGCGCGTAATCATCAACTGCAGGCAGATGCCCCACAGTGCAATGACAGCTAAACCTGCAGCGAGCAATCTTAATGAACGCATCTAGGCCTCCATGCCTGACGGTAAGCTCAACTATAGAGCGGCGCAATGCAAAACTTCCGGGCGCAGTTGTGCCTCTATCGCTATATTCGGAAGAGTCTGCTCACAAGTTAAACCCGTGTCCACCAATTTGACGGAGTTGCGTCTAAAGCTCGGCGGGTTGTGTCAAACATGGAGCCAAAGCTCAGTAGTTCTGAGCGGTTTGCAGGCTCTTCAAGCCGTAGCCGAAGCGGGCGGAGCCTTTTCGTCGGATAGCAGATATGTCACCGGCCACCCGTTCCAGAGCCGAACAATGGCCTTCCAAAACATAGGTCATCTCCTGGCTGGGCTTGTCCAGATCGCGCATCGTGGGCAATTGAATTGGCGCCAACGTAATTGTTTGCCAGGGGCCGTCACTATCCACAGAGAACTGAAGTTGTAATTGCAAAGTTGTCGGAATTTGTGGCGGGACATATCGGAACGATAGACAGTAATTGCCATTGGCTGCCACTTGCAATCGCATACCTTCCAGAATCGTTAAGCCGCTGTTGCTAAACTCTTCGGCGCTTGGTCCATACAGTCGACGAGGAAATGTCGCGGCCGTGTCAAACGATACATCGGTGACATAATCGAAGTTGGCAATCGCTTGCCGAATTCGCCGCTGGTCCATCTGCAGACGTGACAGCAGCGATGTCGCCTGCTGAAGATCGGTCAAACTCCTTTCAATGTTCAAATACTCGACTGGCACTGGCGTTACATGTTCGCCTGATTGCACATTACCTTCAGGTACTGGCGTTGAACCAACTACTGCCGGTGATGCCGGTGATGCCGGTGATGGAGGCGATGCAGGGGATGGAGCAGAAGGAGCTGACGGAGCTGACGGAGCAGACGGGGCTGAAGGAGCAGACGGGGCTGAAGGGGCAGACGGAGGCGATGATGTTGGCTCCTGCAACTTGGAAACCAGAACAGATGGATTCGAATCAAATACCGCTACCTGATTCGCCTTAGGCAATTCCTTTGACACCTCGTATTGCTCGTCGTTCGACTGCAGGAGCTGTCGATATTCATTCTGCAGCTGCGTTGCATAACCAGGAATTGCGGTTTCGTAATCCGGAGCATACGCTTCGGGTTTGGAGTGAGCGTTCCAGAGGTTGAGTACATGATGACGGAGTTTGGCATGCTCGCTGTCTATGAACGTCTGCTCGGTGGCGATATGAAAATCAATCCACATGGCCGCAGATCGCTCGCTGGTCATCGAGTGTGGTTCACTCGAAATCGCATGACGAAAAGATAGGCGATATCGTCCACTGGTCAGCAGAGTAGAAAGATTAAACCGAGCGATGCCCTGACTGTCCACGACAGCTGCCAACGTCCCGTAACCGTCGATATCTGCGAGCACCTGGTTGGAATCCGACAGGTTGGCAAATTGTACGTGTAATTGAGAATCGCAAGGCAGAACACCGAACTGCTTGTCTCTGGGCAAAAGGTGAGCTTGATCGCTACCCGCAGCCACGATAACCGGAGCGAGGGGCGGCACGATTTCCAGTTGCAAAGGTGCTGACAACCTGCTCCAGCGATCGCCGAGTTTGTACTCCACCTGCAAGTTGCTGCGACCTAGTTCAGGATTGTTCCATTGGAAGGTGTGCTCGTAGTGGGCTTGATTGCTCTGCGGGTTTATATGCGGCGTCCACTGGCCGATGGCTTGAATCAAATCGGGATGCGCGGGCAAACCATTGTGCCAGAAACGCACAGCCGTCGGTGCCTCATGGACTGGCGCGATCAACGTCAATTGCAGTGGTCCGTATCGAAGTTTGGCCCAGCGATTGGGCAGCGTGACGTTATCGTACGTATGACTTAGGCCACCGGCATCAGCGACTAAGTTCAGTTGAGCAGCTTGCCAAGGTTCGCCATGCACGCTTCGGTTATCAGGCCAGAGCTGGCTAGTGGCAAGTTCAGGATTCAATAGTTCAGAACTCAAAAGATCTGAGCTCAAAAACGCCTGATCACCCCACTTGGATTGCCCCAAATGTCCCCATCGCCAACCATGTTGACACGTCGAGCAGTCATCAGCGTGCACAGGCCAGTTGGCTTCGAGCAAGCTGCTGGATAACCCACAGCCAACTAATGCACCCAGTACTAACCCACGGATAGCCAACCCACGCAGAACCAGTTTCGGCTTGATAGTCACAGGAGGAACCCTCAAGATTGGGGAAAGACGAAAGCTCCCCCTCACTCTAGTCAGAGTCGGTACAAGAATATGGTCGTTTAGCCCTTTGCCACCCAGGGTTTGTCGAGGCTCCTACCGATTGAAACGACCGCGCGGATTATAATCAGGACAAGCTCAGTCTGGCCAAACTCGCGGCGAACCTAGTGAAAATCGGCGAAAACCATATTCACGCCGGGTAAATGGTCCTTGGAAGTTTGACTCTGCCTGCCGAATTTGAGAAACTGCTCAAGCGGTGTCGGATTAGCCGCAGGGCGCTAGCCCGCGGTTTTCGAAACCTGACGCTAGCGCGTTTGCGGCTAATCAGCCGCAGGGCGCTAGCCCACGGTTTTCGGCCCACATCAAGATCGACGCCTCCTCAAGCCCCGCTGTTCCCACCTACCCGTTCCTACCTGCGTCACTCTCTGAGAGTCACTCGCCTGATGCGACCTAATAGCATGAGATACGGCGTTTTATCTTGGCCGCTATGCCTACTAGCGATCTTGATCGGTTGGTCCAATGTTCCCCGGCTGG
>JADLDX010000317.1 GCA_020846515.1 Pirellulaceae bacterium | reverse complement strand
CTGGGTGAGCAAGCGGAACGAGTATTGCCTTCCACCAATCACCATGCCAACTGGCTAGAAGGCATTCATCAGGGAACAGCGACCATCTGCTCAGCCGAAATCGGACATCGTTCGGCCGCCATCTGCCATTTGGGCAACATCGGCTATCGTCTGCGTCGTGAATTGAACTGGAACCCTGACAAGGAGCAGTTCATTGGCGACGCAGATGCCAATACACATCTCGCGCGCACTCCGCGCGATGCATGGCGTGTGACATGATCAGCCGTTACTCGCTGGTCTTTTGTGAAATGTATGGCCGGCCATCCGGGTAGTTCGAGCGTTGATAAACAACTTTTACCGCCTGGGGTGGCTTGCCATCCTGGTTGCCCACCAGCAGCTGGCCATCGGCATTAAACTCTTCCTTTTGATCACCGCGAATTCGTGTCCAGCCGCTGAGTGAGCCTTGTTGATCGTAGTGATATTCGTCGCGCCAGTTTCGTTCCGCTACGACACTCGGGTCAACATAGTTCTTACCTGCCGAGGCATAGTCGACCGACGCGATGCGTTGTTGATCATCGTATACGCGAACTTCGTTGTCTGGAAAGTAAAACGAAATGAACGCGGGTGCCGAATAATACACTCCGTTAAAAGCGAAAACCCCGATATCGACTCGATTGGACTCCAGTGCAGAACCGGATTGCACCGGTCGACGCGGGTGGTAGCCGATTTTCAATCGACGGGCTGCGGGATCACTGGCTACCGGTTCCATGCTCACTCGGTCTGGATCGCCGCGGAGCAAGACCCATTTGTAACTTAGCGGCCGCTTATTGACATCGGCCGATCCGGCAGGCGTGACAACCATTTCACGCCAGTATTGTGTTGAATTGCAGATGCGAGCGATAGCGAAGGGAGTGGTGAGTGCCACTTCGCTCGGCATGCTGTCGAAGTAATCGCGCTGGGGATCTCCCAACTTTTCGTGCTGTAGCTTCAAGATGGTCACCGGCGGCACTTCGGTGGCTTTCATATCCTGGGCCATCTGAACCATGCGTGTTGGATCGACTTGGGTTCCGTCAAAAACCGTGGGATGGGCCAATCCACTTAGATAATCTTCGTCGCTCTTAATCGGCTGATTGCAACGCCGCAGAATCATCTGCAGCGTCGAGGCCATAAGCCCAGTTTGCTTGAGCCTGAGTTTTGTATCTGGTTGAAAGGCAGCCAACGTCGCGGCCAAAGCCTCGAGGAATGGTTGGTCGCTGCCACTGGAGCCCTGTGAAATGAAATAGAAGGGTGTGTTGGCGGTGTACACATCTCCCCATCCGGCTGACTCATCATGGCCTGGATCATGATCGCGATGTTCAGGATAGACATAGATATGATTGTTCATATAGTGCTGCGTCAGCAACTCGGCACCTCCTTGGCTGTTCAGGATCAGTCGCGGCATGCTGCGCCAAAAGGCCGAGCCCGTTAAAGCGGTTGACGAATTCCCCAGCACAATTGTTCGACTAACTCTCAACGTACTGTCGACTTGGACCACACCCTCCGAAGCCGACTTATCCGCCGCCTGACGACCGTTCTTGTCATCAGGCTTGCCATCCGGCTTAGCGCCAGGATTAGCGCCAGGATTAGCGCCAGGTTGTGCTTCGGGTTTATCGTCAGGTTTGACCTCAGGTTTAGCGTCAGGCTTGGCCTCAGGTTTAGCATCCACAAACAAGAACAACCGTTGCGGGCCGTGATCGAATTGCCGTTTTTGCACTTCGGGCCCGAAGCGAATAGGCGTTAACTGGGGAAACTTCGATAGCGATAGAGCGGAATGACCGCGATCGTGATTGTCGTACAAATCACCAACATTACCTGCTGCCTTACCTGCGGAATACCAACTCAGAATCGAGTCACCCCAGCCATCCGCTGCGCCGCTGACCAATCGCTCTTTTCCACAATCCCCCACATCCATGAAGACCTGCATGACCCTGCTTTGTAAATTCCAGACCATGTTGGTGTTATCGATCGTGAAGGCGTTGTTTTCAATCTGCGCGATCTTGATGGAATAGTTCCAGCCCGGAGACTTGGCCGGAGCTGGTTCATCGCATGCCTTGAGAATCTCAGCAAACTCGGGCAGTTCGCGCAGTGAATTCAGATCGTTGTCGAAGTTCAACTGTTGCTTGGATCGGAAGCCCAATTTTATCGCCGCCCGCAACATCTCAAACGCATCTTCCTTTTGCCCCAGCAGCGCATGGGCGCAGGCCAGGTTGTAGACGGCTGACATGTCGTGGGGTATTCGCAAGACACATTGGCGGAACACCAATTTGGCACGGGCATATTCGCCCGACCGCAACAATTCGACGCCCTTGACGTTCTCAACCATTTGTTGCTGTAGCAGTTGCGGCACATCGAGTACGTTGGGTGGTTCAGCCGCAATGGCAGTGGCACAATTGGATGGAGACAAACCAGCCAATAGACTCACGCAAACAACGATGGTCAGGCTGACAAACACTTTCATGGAAAGTCGGCGATATCCGGGCGTGGGTTGTACAAACTGGACCACGGGTTAGTTATCCTTAATGGCTCGACAATGACACTAAACTCAATCGACCTTGACCTCGACAAACATGCAATTTCTCTGACTGCCAAGCACGGTGACCTATCGCTCCCAATACTCGTCGCCCTCGGTGCGCCCTCGGTGCGCCCTCGGTGTGACGGTGCGGTAAATCGGCGTTACCAGAACTTGCGTAGCGACTATTGAGTGCCTGAGTCCTGTATCGGACATGTCGATGTCCTTAGTGGTGAGTATAGCATTGCCCAACCCCAGCGACTCTCGCCTTCCGTTTTAACCCACGCATTGCCCCTTGGAGATGATCAGCATGTTACGACGCAGTTTTTTGACTAAATCAACATCGGCTTGTACGACTGCCATCATGAGCGCAGCCCTCGGTTCCGCGCTCAGCACACCAGTCCGATCCGCTATGGCTGCACCTGCCGACCTGCCCATTATCGACACGCATCAGCATTTATGGGACCTGATCGACTTCAAGCCACCTTGGTTGTCAGGGGCTCCCGCGCCCGTGGCCGCCAAACATGACATGCAGGATTATCGAACTGCTACCGCCAATTTGAATGTCGTTAAAGCGGTGTACATGGAGGTTGACGTAGCCGTCGAAGATCAAAACAAAGAGGCCGACTTTGTGCTCGGCATCATCCGCAGCCAGAAGACACCCACGGTCGCGGCCGTCATCTCGGGGCGACCTGGTTCCACAGGCTTTGCCGCTTACATGGAACGATTTCGTAACGAGCCAACGATCAAAGGCGTGCGGCAAGTTCTGCACGCCCCTTCGGCCGAACAAGGTTT
>JADLDX010000316.1 GCA_020846515.1 Pirellulaceae bacterium | reverse complement strand
CCCTTCATTGAGGTTTCACCCTTTGCATAGTCTTTATTGCGATAGGAGTAACTCACGGTAGTGCCAGCTTGGTTGGCACCGCGGATTACTTGGCAACCATTTCCTTGAGCTTCTTCAGCGCGCGTACGCGGACGGCGACCGAGGCTGGCTTGGGGTCAGCCCACTTCATTTCACCGGTGGCTGGATTGCGTACCTGACGCTTTGGCAGCGCAGGCTTGTTAACGGCAACGATCTTACACAGGTTTGGAATCTGGAACACGCCAGGTCCCTTTTTGCCGAGGTTACGAGCGATCTCTTCGCTGAGTGCTTCAAAGACAGCAGTGATCTGCTTCTTGGTTAGTTCAGTCTTTTCGGCGATGCTCGTGAAAACTTCGGTCTTCGATGGTGGCTTCTTCTTCGCTGCGGCCTTCGCCATGCTTTCAATCCCTTTCCAATAAGAAAAATCTTCGTACCCTACAGACGTTCGTCTGCACGTCGTGTCGTGACCATTAAAAACGGATGAACGCAAATTTCAACTAGGAGCAAAGCAAAAAAACGCTGAAAAAGGCAATGATTTTGACATTTTTTGCTCGTGACCGCCCTGTCAAGGGCGTTTTGCATTACATCTGTCGCCCTTTAGAGGGCCCTCGGCAAATTTTGATCGCGCTACAATTTGGCAATCTGAGCTCTCGTCGGTGTCGAAACATGGAGTCTCCAGCCTCACTTGCTTGCTCGCTGATCGACACGCGACAACGCCCAGGCCGTCGCGAAATGAATGGGGCTGGGGCGGGGTTCATCGTTGACAACCAGGGCCTGGCGCGAGTCGGTATCGGCGATCCAACCCAAGGCTAACGTAGCCGCAAAGCGAATGCTTTCCAACTCCGAAAACAAGTTGTTCTTGTCCGCGATGCGAGCTTCCAATTCTCGGGTCAACTTTTCGTTCTCGCCCTGCTCCCACAGCTTGCCGCACGCCCAGATTCCGGTCATGCGGGTGATCAAACCCATGCCCAAGTTCTTGGGAACGTACTTCAACGCCAGATCTTTGGCCGGCTCATACTTGCGATGGCCAAAGGCTTCCAGAAGGTGCGCTACCCGGCGACGATCGGGTTCTTCAACGGTCGGAGCCTCTGTCACGCTGCCCAGTTTATTGGTCCACAATTCTGCATGGGCCAACATGGCCCGTAGTGTATCCTCTTCAGTGGCCAAGTGCCGCAGGGCCCAACCGGCCGTAATGCAGACCTCCTGACGTGGATGGTCTAACAACTCCAGTAGTCGATCTACATGCTCGGCCCGTTGAAGTTCAACGGCCAAACGCATCGCCTGCTCTACCGGTCGCCACTGATCGGTCTTCAGTGCCTCGGTCAGTAACTTCGCAATCGACTGAAGATGCTCAGGCGAACGCTCACTACAAATCAATAACTGTTCGCGAGCTTGATTGCGCCGTGCAGGATGTTCATCGGAAAAGACATCGAACAGTGCCGGCAAAGTGTCGCTGTTATCAGCCGCGGTGATTTGCAAAATCGCCATGGAACGCATTTCCGGATCAACGTTCTTGATGAATTCCATGGCTCTCTTTTGCGCAACAATCTGATCATGTTCGCACAACCATCGATAGGCTGCCCGTTGAGCCTCGGGGGCACTACGATTAAGGATGTCTTGAACAAATTCCGTGACCGCCTTAGGCGGTGAGCTTGCCAGCACATGAACAGCCATGAGTTCCGCGTGCTGCGCACCGGAACCGCGTAGTTGCTTGGCTAGCTCCAGCTCACTGGTATTGCTCAATTGCCCCAGAGCGTGAGCACAGCCTAACCGCAGCGATATCGACAACGTGGCGTCGGTGACCATGCGTTTAAGCTGCGGTACGTCTTCCGCAGTGCCAGTGGCACGCAATCCGTCGACCGCCTGCAGTAACTCTTGCTCACTAGCGGTCATGGATTTCAATCGCGCACGCCACTGGGCCAGAGGTTGGTTGTTTCGCCAACCGATACATGCCCGTTCAACAATCGGTTGGAGCAACCGCTCACCGCTCGAGAGCTTCCACAACATGGCCGCATGCTGACCATTATCCAGTTCACAAACTGCCGCGATCATTTCAGCGCGCACGAGCAGGTCAGGTTCACCACTGGAGAGCCGATTGATCAGCGACGTCAGGATTTGCGCTTGATCAAAACCAGGACTCTTAGGCACGCGAAGAACCGCCTGCGCGGCACTCATACGCTCACTAATATGCTCCGACTGAACTTGACCCGGCGTGGCTCGAACCATCGGCTGATTCTCGATGATCCCCCACACAAAAGGCAAGGTCGGCTGGCTCTGCCACAAATACTCGACGCGAATCGGCTCCGCAGCTCGACTGATGGATGGCCCCAGCATCAACGCATAACCGCCCAACATGCCGACCAAGCCTAATGGCATTGTCTGCAAAAGCATCATCTTTAGTTTACGAACAATGTTACGCATAGTGTCCTCGGTTGCGCCACGGATTCAGCCCGGGCCGCACTGTCAAGTTGTGTGCTGTTAGGTTGTGTGCTGTTAGGTTGTGTGCTGCCGGGTCAGTTCAGTCAGGGCGGGTCAATTGCCAGGTTCGAATGGAAAGGATAGACAAACAGGTGGCGGAAATGCCCAGTCCGATCCACCACGAGATCGGCAACAATGTGTACTCTTCAAATCCCGGCGTGCGAATTTCCGCTAACGCGGCAGCGGCGGGATTGAACATTAGCACGCGTTCGACCAGTTGTGCTCCAAACGGTTTTCCGCGAGCCAGCCAAACCAACAGCGTGCCCGCGAACAGGGCCAGCAAAACGCCATAGCTGGTCGCAGTAGCCGCTGCTGCGTTTTTCCAGAAAGCGCTAACCATCGCACTCACCGAGATGATGACTACCGTGGCCAGCACCAAGGAGAGCAGCACGCGCTGGACCTGGGGAGCAATCGATGGTTGAATCCACATCATCACCAGGTACCCGGGCAATGTGGCCAAGAGGATCAAGCTCATCGTCCAAACGACGCTCATCAGTTTTCCAACGACGATGCGAATAGAATACATGGGAGTCATGCGCAGCAGTTGCCACCCGCCGGTCTCGCGTTCGGCCGCAATTAAACCGGCCGCCAGACTTGGGCCTAGCACAATCAGCAACGAGGTTTGCATGAGCACCAACGTCGCGGCAATTCGATTGACGCCCCAACTGACGGTCCCGGTGGCTGAAATGACTGTCAAGGTCAACGATACGATGGCGCACACGGCAATCAAACGAATCAGCCAATGCAATCGTCCGAACTTACGCGTGCGAAACTCTTTCACCATGACGGGATTGATCCACCACGGACTACCGGCTTTGCGCGATTGTGGATCGACCAGGTAACTGAGCCGGCGAAAAATGCGGCCGGCTTGTCGACGATTGTGAGACATAACCCCGGTTGGCTTGGGACGATCGGAACGATAGGGGTTGAGGGCCACCAAGGTACCGATCGCGCACACAATGCTCGAGAGCACGGCTGCCACACAGTATCCCAACCAATTGTCGGACAACGCCAGCTCAGCCGTAGCGGCATCGGTGCTGGTCAATTCCCGCAGCGCGCCCAGCGGCGATAGCAAGGTTAACGTGCGCGCCAAAAAGCCCAATACGCTAGAAACATTGCCAATAATGGCCGAAGGTGCCAACGATAATACGACCAGTCCCAGCACGGCGGCATATGTCCAACGCAAGCTCGAGTCGCTGGTGGCGGCGCGAGAACTGACCCATAAGCCGACCGCACTAAACTGTAGCGACATGGCTAACAGTACGGCTAGCAGAGGCAAAAGCTGCTCACGAGCTGATAGGCCTCCCATGGCATAACATGCCGCCAAGGCCGGCAGGCTGACCGACACGATCAAAGCGGCTAGTAGAAAGTTGCTAACCAACTTTCCCAGATAAATTTCCATGCGGCTGAGCGGAGAATTGAGCAACAACGCGAGTGTGCCACGCCGCCGTTCACCCACCAGTGCCGTAGCCGGAAACGCCGGAACCAACAAAAAAATGGCCACCGCCAAAGCGTACGCCAGCGGACCAAAGACCTGCATCGATCCTTGACTAACAATGTCCAGCCGCGAATCGGTTGGCCAACGCAACCAGACTAGTAGGCTGGACAACAGCGCGCAAGCTAGCACTGAGGCCATCGTCCGTGAGGCTCGCAGGCGTTCCAATAGTTCGCGTCGAAAGACGGCTGTATTCATAGTTGACTGTACTGGTGGTTGATTGATCGGCGGTTGACTAATCTGCGGTTGATAAGGTGTTCAAGGCATGCACTGCACAACACACGTACTGTGGGCATGCTGTGGGCCAGCTGAAGGCGTGCAAATCAGACGCACGTGCGTCAGGCGTGTGTATTCTTGGGCCCTGCGACACTCAAAAATGCATCTTCCAGATCGGTGGCCACTTCTCGGAACTGCGCTATCTCGATGCGTTGTGCAACCAGCGTCTGCAGCAGGCCGGCTAACTCGCTCTCCGGACGCGATGTCGGAAATCGCAACACGCGTTCAGCTTGACTGACACTCAAAGTCTCATCCGACTTCAACCAACCGCTCAGGGATTTCTCCGCCTGAAGGATCTGTTCGGCTTTGAGCAGTTGGACTTCGTAACTGCGACGTGGACACAGTTGACGCATGACGTCGTCCAAGGCTCCAAAGGCGCGCAGCTTTCCGCCTGTGATAATCGCCACCGTGTTACAGATGCGCGCTAGCTCCGGCAGAATGTGACTGGTCACGATCAGCGTCTTACCCGAAGCGGCCAGTTTTAGCAGCAGTTCACGCATCTCAATGCGGGCTGTCGGGTCCAAGCCGTTCGCCGGCTCGTCCAATATGATAACTTCTGGATCGTGCAGCAGAGTGCGCGCGATGCCGACGCGTTGCTGCATACCATGGCTCAGACTCTCGACAAACTTGTCCTGCATATAGGCCGAACTAGTAATCTCCAGGACTTCGTCGATGCGTGCATTGCGCCGCTTTAAGGGAATTCCGTAGGTGGCTCCGAAAAAATCTAAGTACTCGCGCACACGCATGTTGTCGTACGAACCGAATCGATCGGGCATGTAACCGACCAGACGTTTGATTTTTCGCGAGCCTTGGGCGCAATCCACTCCCGCAATGGCGGCTCGACCGGAACTGGGACGCGATAGCCCTACCAGGATTTTGATGCAGGTCGTCTTGCCTGCACCATTGGGACCGATAAAGCCAAGAATCTCACCACGCTTCACTTGGATACTCAGCGCATCCAAAGCCGTAAAATCACCATAACGTTTGGTGAGTTGGTCAGTTTCGACCACGATGTCAGCAGCGCTCATAGGTAGAGTATCTCAAGAGAAAAGACGGATGTCGAAAGTATTAAGCATGTCGCCCAAGGTGATTGGGATTTTGGCAAATTCACGTAGGTTCGTTTGACTGGCCGTATGGCCGGTGGCTTCAAGAGGACATAGTTGTTACTCAGCGCTCGGCCACCTGACCTTCAACCGT